>NZ_JBYOJS010000003.1:0-199485 GCF_057798895.1 Cupriavidus sp. 22TCCZM04-2 | reverse complement strand
CTCCCGCCCCCCCCCCCGCCCGGGGGGGGGGGGGGGGGGCCCCCCCCCCCCCCCCCCCCCCCCGGGGCGCACCGGGAGGCGTTCATGCCGCACCTGTCGCACCAGGTTTCCAGGCGCAGCCGCGCCGCTGCCCTCCGATGGCTCGCCGCAGCGCTCATGGCGCTGGGCTGGGCAATCCATGCTCCGGCCACGCTGGCGGCCGACGGCGTTCAGGCGTCTCCCGCCTATACCGGCAATGTCATCGTACGCTGGCGTGATACCAGTCTCACGCCGAGTGCGTCGGGCGCGATGGGCGATGCCAAGCATGGCACCGCGGCCGGCGAAGACCGCCTGCAGCAGTTGCGCAGCCACTCGGGCGTCAACCTCGCCGTGCGGCGAAGCATGGCAGGCAATACTGACCTGGTGGGCACGGCCGACGGCAGCCACCCCGATCCGGAGGCATTGGCAGCCACGTTGCGCCAGGATCCGCGCGTCGCCGACGCCGTGCCTGACCGCTGGCTGCACCTGCACGACACGATTCCCAACGATCCCGAATTCGCCTCGGCCCAGCCGTACATGATGGGCACCGGCACCGCCATCGGCGGCGCCAACCTGCCGCGCGCATGGGACCGCTCGCGCGGCAGCGCGGGCATCGTGGTCGCGGTGCTCGACACCGGCTATCTGCCCCACCCTGACCTGGCCGCCAAGCTGGTTGCCGGCTACGATTTCATCAGCAGCACCACGGTCTCCAATGACGGCGACGGCCGCGACAGCGATCCCACTGACGCTGGCGATAACGTGCCCTCAGGCTTTCTCTGTCCGGGCAGCTCCACACCGACTACCACGGCCACGTCCAACTCCTGGCATGGCACCCGCGTGGCAAGCGTGCTGGGCGCCCTGACCAACAATGGCCAGGGCATTGCCGGGGTCGACTGGAACACGCGCATCCTGCCGGTACGGGTTGCCGGACGCTGCGGCGCCCTGCTCTCCGACACGGTGGACGGCATGCGCTGGGCTGCCGGCATTAGCGTCCCCAATGTGCCGGACAACGTGAACCCCGCGCGCGTGATCAATATCAGCCTCGGCGGCGGCACCTGCACCAGCATCGAGCAGCAGGCCATCAACGATGTGGTCGGGCGCGGCGTGTCGGTGGTCGTGGCTGCCGGCAACAGCGGCGGGGCGGTGGAAGCGCCGGCTGACTGCAGCGGCGTGATTGCCGTGACCGCGCATGTCAATGACGGCGAGAACTCGAGCTTTGCCAGTGTCGGGCCGCAGGTCACGATCAGCGCGCCTGGCGGCGGCTGCGGCAATTCCAAGGTCGTGAACGGCATGTGCACGACGGCGGTGTCGGAGATCCGCACGCTCTCGAACGATGGCACTACCTCCCTCGGCGCCTACAAGACCATCAACTCGCAGGGCACCAGCTTCGCGGCGCCGATGGTATCGGGCGTGGTCTCGCTGATGCTGTCCGTCAATGGCACGCTTTCACCGGCACAGGTCACGGCCGCGTTAAAGAGTTCGGCACGGCCGCATCCGTCCGGCACCTACTGCACGACCAATCCGGGCGTGTGCGGCGCGGGCCTGCTCGATGCCGCTGGGGCGCTGACCGCGGCGGCCAACACCACGGCGGCACCGCCGGCCCCATCATCGGGGGGCGGCGGCGGCGCGATGGCGCCCTGGCAGGCGGCCCTGCTCGGCGTGGCCGGATTGCTGGCCTTCTCGCTGCGGCGCCGCGGTTGAGCGCCGTCAGCCTCGATCCGGGGCTGGCGCGCGCCGGCCCCGCCACCATTCCTGCAGCAGCCAGCATGCCAGGCCCGCCACGGCGCCGGCCGCATGCGCGGCGCGGACCACGCCAAAGCCCCAGGACGGCTCGAACACCACCGGCGCCAGCCACGATTGCTCCAACCACACCTTGGCCATCACGCCAAGGCTCAGCAGCCCCCCTATCGCCCGCGGCAAGCCGGGCACGCGCATCACGCTCAGTGCCGCCCACAAGGCCAGCCCGTGCAGTGCGCCGGACAATCCGCCATACCAGACGATTGCCGGCACGCGCAGCAACGCCACCTGCACCGCGATGCCGCAGAGCACCAGTACCAGCAGGGCTTCACGTACACGCACCGCACGGCCGGCGACCAGCAGCAGGCCAGCGGCCGCGCAGGCATCGGCAAGCCAGTGGCGCCAGTCCAGGTGTACCCACATGGCCGTCACGAGCCGCCACCACTCGCCGCCCCGCACGGCGTCGCGCAGGTAGAGGCCGTGCGCGTGCAGCCATGGCACGAAACTCATCAAGGCCGACAGCCCCCAGACCACGGCGATGGCGGCCAGCATGCCCGGCCATGCTGCGCCGGGCCGGGCCGGATCAGGCGGCACCGAACACGGCCTGCCAGAGCGCCGTGACGCGCGCGGTCAGTTCCGCCACCTGCGCGGCCGGCACGCGAGCCTGGTCCTGCCCGTCCAGCCGCAGCTGGTGCTGCAGCGCGCGGAACTGGCGGTAGGCGTCGCCGACCTGCACCGCCAGCGTGGCGTCGATCAAACCCAGCTCGCCGGCTTCGCGCAGCAGCGCGATATTGCCGGCATTGCGCGTGAGCTGCGGGTGGGTCCCGCTATGCAGCAGCACCAGGTACTGCACGGTGAATTCGATATCCACCATGCCGCCACGGTCATGCTTGAGGTCGAACAGCGGTGTCGGGTTCGGATGTCCTTCCGCCACCTTGCCGCGCATCTGCACGATCTCGTCGCGCAGCGCGGCGGCGTCGCGCGGCTGGCGCAGGATCTCGTCGCGCAGCGCCTCGAAGCGCGCGCCGATCGACGCATCGCCCGCACAGAAGCGCGCGCGCGTGAGCGCCTGGTGCTCCCAGACCCACGCGGTGTTATCGCCTTCGCGCAGCTGGTAGCGGCGGAACGCATCGAAGCTGGTGACCAGCAGGCCGGCCGCGCCGTTGGGGCGCAGCCGCATGTCGACGTCGAACAGCGAGCCGGCCGCCGTATGGCTGGTCAGCCAGGTGATGAGCCGCCGCGCATAGGCCGCGTACACGTCGGGCGCGCGTTCATGCCCGTCTTCATACAGGAAGATGATGTCCAGGTCCGAGGCATAGCCCAGTTCCTTGCCGCCCAGGCGGCCATAGGCGATCACGGCGAAGCGCGGGGTCTCGCAGTGGCGCGTGGCGAGCTGGCGCCAGACCGTTTCCAGCGTGACCTCCAGCATGGCGTCGGCCAGTTCGGACAGCCGGTCCGCGATCTGCTCGACCGTCAGCAACCCCTGCAGGTCCTGCAGCAGGATGCGGAAGGTCTCGACATGATGCTCGCGGCGCAGGACATCCATCTGCTGCTCGATCTGGCCGTCGGCGTCGAGCAGGCGCTCGGACAGGCGCCGGCGGAACGCGGGCCAGTCGGGGGCGCCGGCCAGCGCATCGCTGTCGAGCAGTTCATCGAGCAGTTGCGGATGGCGCGTCAGATACGTGGCCGCCCAGCGCGACGCGTGCAGCGTATGCGCGACGCGGTCCATGGCCTGCGGGTATTCCGACAGCAGCGAGAGGTACGAGGCGCGGCGGCTGATCGCCTCGAGGAAATCGATAAAGCGCGTGATGGTGCTGTCCGCGTCCTCCTGCCTGGCGGCAAGATCCAGCGCGCGGTTCACGAGCTGGTCGAAGCGCACGCGGCTCGATTCCGACAGCGCACGGTAGCGCAGCGACGTGGCAATGGCGCGCAGCCGGTCCAGCAGGCCCGGGCAATTGGTATAGCCGGCTTCCTGCAGGCGCTGGCACGGCGACACCTCGGTATCCGGGCCGCTCTGGTCCGGCGCCTCCCGCGTACTGCGCGCCTGCTGGTCTTCCAGCACGATGCCGGGCCACAGGGCCTCGCACGGCGAAGCGTCGGGATCGGAGAACGTGGCCTCGAACTGCTGCGCCACCGGCTCCTGCAGCGCGGCCAGCTTGCCCAGCAACTCGGGCCAGTCGGCGCAGCCCATCATCTGCGCCACGGCGAGCTGCTCTTCGGGCGCGGTCGGCAGGTGGTGGGTCTGGGCGTCGTCGCGATACTGCAGGCGGTGTTCGAGCTGGCGCAGGAAGCGGTAGGCATCGGCCAGCTGCGCAGCCTGGGCTGCGGGCAGCAGGCCCCGGTCGACCGCGACATTCAGCACTTCGAGCGTGGGCCGCACGCGCAGCGCCGGGTCCTGCCCGCCGCGAATGAGCTGGAACACCTGCGCCATGAACTCGATCTCGCGGATGCCGCCACGTCCGAGCTTGATATTGAACGAGCGCTGGTTGACGCCATGCCCGGGCAGGCCGCCGCTGCGCTTGGCGGCTTCGCTGCGGATCTGCGCGTGCAGCGAGCGGATCGCGGCGATCACACCATAGTCCAGGTAGCGCCGGAACACGAAGGGCGTGGTCAGGCGCGCCAGCAGGTCCGCGGTGCGCTGCGCGTGCGCCGTGTCGAGCGCCGACACCACCCTGCCCTTGATCCACGCGTAGCGTTCCCACTCGCGGCCCTGCACCACCAGGTATTCCTCCAGCATGCCCAGGCTGCAAGCCAGCGGACCGGCATCGCCATTGGGCCGCAGGCGCATGTCCACGCGGAACACGTAGCCGTCGCCGGTCACGTCGGCCAGCAGGTTGATCAGGCGCCGGCCCAGCCGGATAAAGTATTCGTGGTTGGACAGGCTGCGCGAGCCGCCACGGGTCTCGCCGTCCTCGTCATACAGGAAGATCAGGTCGATGTCGGACGAGACATTGAGTTCGCGTCCGCCCAGCTTGCCCATGCCGACCACGACGAGTTCCTGCACTTCGCCGCTTTGCTCGCCGACCGGCCTGCCGAAGGTGGCGGCCAGGTCGTCGCCGAGCATCGCCAGGCCGTGCTGGATGCAAAGCTCGGCGAGATCCGTCATGGCCCCCGTGACCTCGGCCAGCGTCGCCTGGCCGCGCAGGTCGCGCTCGATCGCCACGCACATGACTTCGGCGCGCAGGCGCCGCAGCGCGCGCTTGACGGATTCCTCCACGTCGGCCGACGGCTCCTGCAACGCCTTCAGGCGCTCGCTCATCCAGGCCCGCGACAGCGGCCCGGTTGCGGACGCCGCCACGATGCCGGCCAACTCCGGCCGGGCCAGCAGCACGCGGCGCGCGTAATGCGAACTCGAGGCCGAGTACAATACGTGGCCCCCGAAATCGACCGGTTCCGGCCCGGTAGCAGCGGTAGTGGCGAATGCGCCGCAAGCCATGTCGCACAGCGGCTGGCCGGCCGTGGCGCCTACGTCATTCTGGCCGGGTTGGATTTCAGCGGCATTGCCCACGGCGGAACTCGTCGGATCAGAGGCAGTCATTCCAGTAGCTTGAAATGCGTGAACAGGTGCGGCGCGCCCGCTGCACCCATCGCGTGTCAGGTGTTTGCAACATACCAAGGCCGGGCGCCAGATTGGAGAGCGGCTAGTATTGTCGGATAATCTGCGCATGTCCAGCCGCGCCCCAAACCCTGCTGACGGCTCCACCCCCAACGCGGGCGCGGGTAGCCAGGAAGCCGTCGCCAGCCTGGCCGCTTCCATTGCCTCCCCGTCGACTGCTGCCCCGGTCTCGCCGGCGCGGCGCGCGCGCGCGTTTGCACGCGGCTGTGCCGCGTCGGTGCGCGCGGCCGTGCGCCATCCGGTGTGGCGCGGCCTGGGCCGCACCCTGCTGCGCCTGGCGCTGGTCCTGGCTGCGCTGGCGCTGGTGGCGGGCCTGATGATCCGCTTCGTGCTCTGGCCGCAGGCCTCGGCGGCGCGGCAATGGCTGCAAGACCGCGGCTCGCTCGCGCTGTCGGCAAAGCTGACCATCGACTCGCTGGATACCTACTGGAATGGCTGGCACCCGGCCTTCCGTGCTCACGGCCTGAAGGTGGTCGACCCCCAGCAGCGCACGCTGCTCTCGGCCGGCTCGCTGGATGGCCAGCTCGCGTGGCGCTCGCTGTTCAGCATGAACCTGCAGTTCGAGACACTCAGCGCAACGCAGACCGATGTGCTGGTGCGCCGCACGCCCGAGGGCAAGCTGCTGGTTGCCGGCATGGCGGTCGACACCACCGGCGGCAACACCGAAGACAACCGCTTCCTGGACTGGCTGATGGCCCAGGGCAACCTGGACCTGCGCGACGGCAAGCTGCGCTGGCTCGACGAAAAGGGCCACCTGCCGCAACTGGACGTGGCCCAGATCCATTTCAACGCGCGGCGCAGCGGCCAGCGCCACGAGATCAGCCTGGAAGCGCAGTCCGAGGCGCTGGCGCCGCGGCCGCTGGTGCTGCGCGCCAGCCTGCGCCACGACTACCTGCACAGCGCCGGCAACTGGCGCCATTGGTCCGGGCAGGCAAGCTGGGACATCACGCAACTGCAGCTTCCGGTCGTGCAGCGCTACCTGACCGTGTTCGAGCGCGTGACGGGCGGCAGCTTCAGCACGGACGGCTCGCTGGAGTTCCATGGCGGCCGCATTGTGCGCAGCCAGGCACGGCTGCGCGGCAGCGGCATCGACCTGCAGCTTGCGGGCGCCAGCGAAGCGCTGCAGCTTGCCAATGCCCAGGCCTTCCTCCTGCATCGCAGCGAGCGTGACGGCAGCAACCTGCTGACGATCGACACCCTGCTGTGGCAACCGCGGCCCGCAGACGGACCGCCTTCCGCCAACGACAACGCGTGGCGCGAAGGCATGCGCAAGGTCACGCTGGGCTGGGCCATGGACAACAAGGGCGAGCTGCGCAAGTTCTCGCTAAAGGCCCCAACGTTCGACCTGAACACCGTGCGTGCACTGGCCACGTCGATGCCGGTCGATACCGCGGTGCTGCGCCAGCTGCGCGCGCTGCAGCCGGCCGGCCATATCGACAACCTGAACGTGGCCTGGAGCCGCGACCGCGCGGGCATGCTCGAACGGCGTCCGGGCAAGGCCCACTACGCCGTGCAGGGCACGCTGCGCAACGTCTCGGTCAACGGCCAGCCGGCGGTACCCGCGGTCGGCGCCAACGGCAAGCCCAACCTGGGCACGCCGGGCTTTGCCAACCTGTCAGGCACGTTCAGTTTCGACGACCGGCAAGGCGCGGTCCATTTCGAAGGCGCCAGCGCCGCGCTGGTGCTGCCCGGCATGTTCGACGAGCCTCGCCTGCCCTTCGACGAGATTGCCGGCGACGTGCACTGGACCCGCCAGGACGGCAAGATGACGGTGAACGTGTCGAACATCCGCTTCGCCAATGCCGACACGGCCGGCACCGTGAGCGGCTCCTGGCGCACGGGCGGCGACAGTGAAGCGGGCATCGCCGACCTGAGCGGCGAACTCAGCCGGGCGCAGGTGGCACGCGTGCCGCGCTATCTGCCGCTGGGCATTCCCGCCGGGACACGCCACTACCTGGCCGGCGCGTTGGCCGGTGGCGAGGCGGCTGGCGTGCGCTTCGTGCTCAAGGGCGACCTCACGCATTTCCCGTTCCACGCTCCCCATGAGAAGGCCGGCGACTTTCGCGTCGAAGTACCGATCCGCCAAGTCAGGTACCAGATCGCGGCACACGAGGCCAACCCGGGTGGCGCGCCGCTGTGGCCGACCTTTGCCGATATCGAGGGACAGGTGCTGTTCGAGCGCGGCGGCATGACGTTCCTGGCGCGGCGGGCCACGGTCCAGGGCATCGCCGGCGTCACGCTGCAGGATGTCAACGGCCGCATCGACGATCTGAGCGACCACGGGCGCCTCGAAATCGACGGCGGCGCCAGCGGCGCGGTGCAAGGCTTCCTGCACTACATGGCGGCCTCGCCGGTGCGCGAGTGGACCGGACACGTGGCGGACAACTCGCGCGCGCAGGGAAACGGCGAACTCAGGCTCAAGCTCGACATGCCGCTGACCAACGCCAATGCCGCGCGTGTCGACGGCACCTTCCGCTTCCCCGGCAACGATGTCGTGCTCAACGCGCAAACCCCGCAACTCGGCGGGGCCAGCGGCATCATCGCCTTCAACGAGCGCGGCTTCCAGCTCGTGAATATGCGAGCACGCTTCCTCGGCGGCGAAGTCCGCCTCGGCGGCGGCTCGCAGCCCGACGGTGGCGTGCGCGTCACCGCCAACGGCGATGCCACGGCGGCAGGCATGCGCGAAGCGGCCTCCGGCTCCGCCGTAGCGGCGCTGGCGGCCAGACTCGAAGGCAACACGGGCTACAGCGCGGTGTTCGGCGTGCGCGAACGCCAGATGCAGGTGCAGGTCAGCTCCGACCTGAACGGCATGGCCATCAGCCTGCCCGCGCCGCTGGCCAAGCCCGCCGCACAGGAAATGCCGCTGCGTTTCGATCTTCGCCCTGCGCCCGGACGCACCGGGCTGGACGAGATGGTGGTCCAGCTTGGCGGTGCGCTCAATGCCCGCTACCTGCTGCGCCCCGACCGCAATGGCGGCGACACCGAGGTGGTGGCCGGCGGCATCGGCCTGCAGCAGGCGGCGCCGCTGCCCGCCAGCGGCGTCACGGCAGCGGCCACGCTTGACCAGTTCGATTTCGATGGCTGGCGCGCCGCGCTCGCCAGCCTGGGCGGCATGCACGGCGACGGCAGCCGCCGCGCCAGTCCGCCCGCGTTCCTGCCCGAGCGCATCAACGCGCGCATGCGCACGCTCAGGGCCGCGGGCCGCACCATCGACGACGTCACGATCGAGGCCATGCGCGAGGCCGGCGGCTGGGACGTGAACCTGGACTCGCGCCAGATCGCCGGCAAGATGCAGTGGCGCGCCGAGGGCCCGGGCTCCGGCGCCATGCGCCTGCGCCTGAGCCGCCTGAACGTGCCCGACGCGAGCGACGAACACAATGTCGTCGACGCCATCGCCAGCAGCATCGACACGCTGCCGTCCATCGACCTGGTCGCCGAGCAGTTCGTGCTGCGCGGGCACGACTTCGGCAAGCTGGAGGTCGTGGCCCGCAGCAGCAAGAGCGGCGATGAACCGGTCTGGACACTCGAACGCCTGCTGATCGACCAGCCGGGCGCCACGCTGACCGGCAGCGGCACCTGGCGCGTGCCGCGCCGGCTGCGCGACGGTGACCCGGCCAACGCGCCGCGCCGCACGGCACTGACGTTCTCGATCGATATCCGCGACGCCGGCGCCACGCTGGAGCGCCTGGGCCTGCCGCACACGCTGCGCGACGGCAAGGGCAAGCTGGAGGGACGCGTGGCATGGCGCGGCTCGCCCATGTCGATCGACTACCCGACCCTGGCGGGGCGGCTGTCGCTGGACCTCGACAATGGCCAGATCCTGAGCGTCGAACCCGGTGCCGCCCGCCTGCTTGGCGTGCTGAGCCTGCAGGGCCTGTTGCGCTTTGCCTCGCTCGATTTCCGCACGCTGTCCGGGCGCGGGCTGCTGTTCGACCGTATCTCCGGCGCAGGCACGATCGAGAACGGCGTGGGATCGATCCAGGATTTCGAACTCAGGAGCCCGCAGATCATCGCGAACATGTCGGGTTCAGCCAACCTGCTGCGCGAAACCCAGGACCTGGATGTCCGGGTGATACCGCGCATCAACGCCACCACCACGTCTGTGGCGGCCGCCTTTATCAACCCGGTGCTGGGCATCGGCACGCTCGCCGCGCAATTGCTGTTCGCCGACGAGTTCTCCAAGGCGTTCACGCAGCACTACCGCATCACGGGCAGCTGGGCCAACCCGGAGATCGGCAAAGTGGGGGACAATAAGGCGCAACACCCGACGTACCAGAACCGCACCGAACCGGCCTTCTAGCCCTGAGCCGGCGGTGTCACGGCGTGCCCTCGTCCAAGGAAGCGATCCATGCAAGCCCCTGCCCCGTTTCGTGTTGCCGCCATCCAGACCGTGACCGGCACGTCGGTCGATGCCAACCTCGCGCGCGCGGCAACGCTGATTGCCGAAGCCGCGCTCGGCGGTGCGGAGCTGGTGCTGCTGCCCGAGTATTTCTGCATGATGGGCCAGCGCGAAGCCGACAAGATCGCCATCCGCGAGCAGGACGGCGACGGCCCGGTGCAGCAATTCCTGGCCGATGCCGCGCGACGCCACCGCATCTGGTTGGTAGGCGGCACCTTGCCGATGTGGTGCGGCGACGACGCACGCGTCTACAACACCTCGCTCGCATTCGACCCGCGCGGTGAACGCGTGGCCCGCTACGACAAGATCCACTTGTTCGGCTTTACGCGCGGCACCGAAAGCTATGACGAATCGCGCACCATCCTGGCAGGCAGCACGCCGGTCAGCTTCGACGCGCCGTGCGGACGCGTGGCAATGTCGGTGTGCTACGACCTGCGTTTTCCCGAACTCTACCGTGGCCTTGCAGGCGACGACGGCGCGAGCTTGATTCTGATGCCTGCCGCCTTCACTTACACCACGGGGCAGGCGCACTGGGAAATCCTGCTGCGCGCCCGCGCCATCGAAAACCAGTGCTATGTGCTTGCCGCCGCACAGGGTGGCAAGCACGAGAACGGCCGCCGCACCTGGGGCCATTCGATGCTGGTCGATCCGTGGGGCGAGTTGCTGGCCGTGCTGCCCGAGGGCGAAGGTGTCGTCACCGGCGTGATCGACCCCGCGCGGCTGGCCGAAGTCCGGCAGAACCTGCCCGCACTGCGACACCGGGTGCTGTAGCATTGGCGAAAGCCCCCGCCTCAACCTGACTATACGGCGCCGCTCCCATGCCGGCGCCCAGCAAGAAAGAAAAGGACTGTTCATGAACGCCGGCGATCTCGGAATCCGCAACCTTGCCACCGCGCAGCAACTGCTGCTGGCGCCGTATGGCCTGGACGAAGCCAGGCTGCAGCGCGTGCTGGCCGACATCTTCACGCACAAGGTCGACTACGCCGACCTGTATTTCCAGTACACCCGCAACGAGGCGTGGAGCCTGGAGGAAGGCATCGTCAAGTCGGGCAGCTTCAGCATCGACCAGGGCGTGGGCGTGCGCGCGGTCTCGGGCGACAAGACGGCCTTCGCCTACTCGGACGACATCAGCCTGCCGGCCCTGTCGCAGGCCGCGGCGGCCACGCGCACCATCGGCCGTTCCGGCAGCGGCCGCGTCAAGGTGGCCAGCGAACTGGCCTCGAAGACGGGCCGCAACCTGTACACGCCGAACGACCCGCTCGACTCGATGGCGGCCGCCGAGAAGGTGGCGCTGCTCGAACGCGTCGAGCGCATGGCGCGCGCCAAGGATCCGCGCGTGGTGCAGGTCATGGCCGGACTGGCGGGCGAATACGACGTGGTGCTGGTGGCGCGCAGCGACGGCGTGCTCGCCGCGGACGTGCGTCCGCTGGTGCGGGTGTCCGTCACCGTCATCGCCGAACAGGACGGCCGGCGCGAGATCGGTTCGTCCGGTGGCGGCGGCCGCTACGCCTACGGCTATTTCACCGATGCCCTGCTGCAGCAGTACGTGGACGAAGCCGTGGCTTCCGCTCTGGTCAACCTGGAAGCTCGCCCCGCCCCGGCCGGCGCGATGACCGTGGTGCTCGGTCCGGGCTGGCCCGGCGTGCTGCTGCACGAAGCGGTCGGCCACGGCCTGGAGGGCGACTTCAATCGCAAGGGCTCGTCGGCCTTCGCAGGCCGCATGGGCGAACGCGTGGCGGCCAAGGGCGTGACCGTGGTCGATGACGGCACGCTGGCCAATCGGCGCGGCTCGCTCAACCTGGACGACGAAGGCAACCCGACCCAGTGCACCACGCTGATCGAGGACGGCATCCTGCGCGGCTATATCCAGGACACGCTCAACGCCCGCCTGATGAAGATGCCCGTGACGGGCAACGCCCGCCGCGAAAGCTATGCCGCGCTGCCGATGCCGCGCATGACCAACACCTACATGCTCAATGGCGACAAGGACCCGCAGGAAATCATCGCCAGCGTGAAGAAGGGCCTGTATGCCGTGAACTTCGGCGGCGGCCAGGTCGATATCACCAACGGCAAGTTCGTGTTCTCGGCGAGCGAGGCCTACATGATCGAGGACGGCAAGATCACCTATCCGGTCAAGGGCGCCACGCTGGTCGGCAATGGCCCGGAATCGCTCAAGGACGTCACCATGATCGGCAACGACATGCGGCTGGACTCGGGCGTCGGCGTGTGCGGCAAGGAAGGCCAGAGCGTGCCCGTGGGCGTCGGCCAGCCGACGCTGCGCATCGAAAACATGACGGTGGGCGGCACGGCCTGAGCGTGGCGGCCGCGCCAAGGGCATCACGAAGCCCGGCGCGGCACTTGCCAACCCTTGCAAAAAGCGCTATAAAGATGCTTCGCGGTCGCGCAGGTGATCGCCGCGACCCGAAATTTTGACGGTGTTCGCGCAATTTCCTGCCCCTCTGTCACGCAGCGCAGCATAAAAGCCGCGCTTCGAAACAAAATCGAATTCACGCTGACCCCAGCCCTGCCCTTCTCCGCCATGTCCGCTAAGTTTTACTTTTACTTCTTTAGCGAACCCACACCGCTGGCGGATAGGGAGGGACGGCTGTAAGCGCCCCGAACCGAAAAGAAAAAGCCGCCAGCGAGACTGGCGGCTTTTTTTATATCTGCTTTTTTCCCTGCTTCGCCCAGACAACTTCCACGACCTCACAAGACCGGACTCATCATGCTGAAGAACACCGACGACCTGCGCATCCGTGAACTCAAGGAACTGCTGCCGCCCGCGCACCTGATCCGCGAGTTCGCCTGCTCCGAAAAGGCTTCGGACGTGATCTACGCCGCGCGCCAGTCGATGCATCGCATCCTGCACGGCATGGATGACCGCCTGATCGTCATCATCGGCCCATGCTCGATCCACGACACCAAGGCCGCGCTCGAATACGCCAAGCTGCTCAAGGTGCAGCGCGAGCGCTTCGCCAATGAACTGGAAGTCGTGATGCGCGTCTACTTCGAGAAGCCGCGCACCACGGTCGGCTGGAAGGGCCTGATCAACGACCCGTACATGGACGGCAGCTTCAAGATCAACGACGGCCTGCGCACCGCGCGCGAGTTGTTGCTGAACATCAGCGAGATGGGCGTGCCGACCGGCACCGAGTACCTGGACATGATCAGCCCGCAGTACATCGCCGACCTGGTCAGCTGGGGCGCGATCGGCGCGCGCACGACCGAATCGCAAGTGCACCGCGAACTCGCGTCGGGACTTTCGTGCCCGGTCGGGTTCAAGAACGGCACCGACGGCAACGTCAAGATCGCCGTCGATGCGATCAAGGCCGCGTCGCAGCCGCACCATTTCCTGTCCGTGACCAAGGGCGGCCACTCGGCGATCGTGTCGACCTCGGGCAACGAGGACTGCCACATCATCCTGCGCGGCGGCAAGGCGCCGAACTACGATGCCGCCAGCGTGCAGGAAGCCTGCGACGCCATCGCCAAATCCGGCCTGGCCGCGCGCCTGATGATCGATGCTTCGCACGCGAACAGCAGCAAGAAGCACGAGAACCAGATCCTGGTATGCGAGGACATCGGTCGCCAGCTCGCCGCCGGCGACGACCGCATCGTCGGCGTGATGGTCGAATCGCACCTGGTCGCGGGACGCCAGGACCACGTGCAGGGCACGCCGGTGGAAAGCCTGACCTATGGCCAGTCCGTGACAGACGCCTGCATCGGCTGGGACGATTCGGTCAAGGTGCTGGAAACGCTGGCCGAAGCCGTCAAGGCCCGCCGCCTGGCAGGCGGCAGCGGCAACTGATATCGCTCGCCTGATTGACGGCCGGTGGTGCGCCGCCTGTGGCGCTACATCCGGCCGTCGTTCGATGCGCCGCCGCAGATGTCGACCATGTCGGTCGTGACCTCTGCATAAGCCAGCATCTTCCCGCCGTAGCCATCCATGAACGCGCGGGCGCCCGCAGCATCGCGGAAGCTCGCGATCGCCGGACCCATCGGCCCGCGGCGCTTGCTGCCGAACACGTACACGCCAGTGGTGGCGTCGAACCAGTGGCCGCGCGGACTCTCCCACTCCGCGAGCGCCATGTCCTGCACGAACACCGCGCGCACTGGCCTCGCCTGTGCAGGCTTAAGCAGCGTGTGGAACATCTCCACCGTGTCGCAGAACCAGTGCGGCCGGGCATCGCCGGCATAGAAAATCTGCGCTTTCGGGCCGGCATAGTCGGCGAGAAGCATGCCATCGAGGTCGCAGGTGCTGGCGGACTCGATCTCGGCCGGTTGCACGGGCCCTTCCTTTACCTTGCTGCACGCGGCGGCATAGGGACCGCTGCCTCCAGACGCAAAAAAGCCGCCCCCTCACGGGAAGCGGCTTTTGGCGACTACAAGGCGACTAATCGCCGAGACGTCTTTTACTTCTTCAGCACCAGGTCGCCCGGCAGCGACTCGATGTAGGCAGCGATGTCCTTCAGTTCATTGCGCGTGAACGGGCGCGGCTTGCCAGCCTTGTCCGTAACGGCCGGGTTGGCATTGACCTGGCCAGCCATGATCGCGTTGGACCGGCCCACCTGCGGCACGCCCGACACCTGGTACGACATCAGCGCGTGATAGAGATAGTCGGCATGCTGGCCAGCCAGCTTGGGATAGTCCGGAGAAATCGGGGCATTCAGGCCAGCGCCGTGGCAGGCCACGCAATTGCCCTTCTCGACCAGCGCCTTGCCGGCGGAAAGGTCGGCTGCCGAAGCAGTGGCGGCGGAGGCACCCAGCACGAGTGCGCCAATCGCGAACGAAAGCGTCTGAAGCGTCTTCATGGTTGCGGTGTCTCTCACTTCAAGGTGTTGTTCTGCGAACCGGCCTTCTGCTGCGAGTAGTAGGCCGCCAGGTTGGCGATGTCCTGGTCGGTTAGCGACGCGGCAATGCTGCGCATGGTCGGATGCTTGCGATCGCCCTTCTGGTAGCCCTTCAGTGCGTTCTCGATGTACTTGGCGCTCTGGCCGCCGAGCATCGGGACTTCATAGACTTCCGGGAACGACGCACGGTAGCCCGGAATGCCGTGGCATCCGATGCACATTGCAACCTTGTCCTTGGCAGCGTCTCCATTGCCCTTGACTTCCTGTGCCAGCGCTGCTGTTGCAGCCGCGCCCAGCACCACCATCGTGAGGAGCTTTTTCATTGTCTTAGCGGATTGGAAGTTAAACCGTGCGTGACCTGCCCTGCCGGGCGGAGACGGTCTCAGAATGCTTCTGCGGGAAGCCTGGCAGCCCGTGGGTGCCTGCTGGCAATCCATCAGACTGTCGCATCCGGTTCGTTGCCGGGATGTGGAACACCATTCTGGGACCACCTCTCGCAATCACCGCGACCCGTCGGACCGCAGGGACTTCTGAACGCGGACTGCCGGATGCTGGAGAACTGGACGTGGGGGCGCGTCAAACCGCCGCATTGTACAGCAGGCGGCACCTGGCAGTCCAGCCGATGACCGGGGAGCAACCCTAATGTCAGCCGGCGCCAACAAGAACGGTAAAGGTCTTTTATACTGACCCATCCAGGAATTACGAACGACCGTTCGCGGATCTTGCCGCAGCGGCGCCTCGGCACCGCTCAGGCTCGTCCGGGTTCCATAATGAAAGCGCGCGTGACAGCGCGAAGAGACTGCACTAATCACGCCGACCCTGGCCTTATCCGGCCAGCTACCCGGCCGTCCACTTCAGGTTGCCTCATGTCAAACACCGCCAACGCTTCCGCCCAAGCCACCTCCGCCCAGCAGGTCCGTTTCGAAGGTAGTGACCAGTATGTCGCCACGGACGACCTCAAGCTGGCCGTCAATGCCGCGCGAACGCTGCAGCGTCCGCTGCTGATCAAGGGTGAGCCGGGCACCGGCAAGACCATGCTGGCCGAGGAAGTGGCCGCGGCGCTGGGCATGCCGCTGCTGCAATGGCACATCAAGTCGACCACCAAGGCGCAGCAGGGCCTGTACGAGTACGACGCCGTATCGCGGCTGCGCGATTCGCAGCTTGGTGATGACCGCGTGCACGACATTCGCAACTACATCGTCAAGGGTGTGCTGTGGCAGGCTTTTGAAGCGGACGAACAGGTGGTGCTGCTGATCGACGAGATCGACAAGGCCGACATCGAATTCCCGAACGACCTGCTGCGCGAACTCGACCGCATGGAGTTCTACGTCTACGAGACGCGCGAACTCGTAAAGGCCAGGCATCGCCCGCTGGTGATCATCACCTCGAACAACGAGAAGGAACTGCCGGACGCGTTCCTGCGCCGCTGCTTCTTCCATTACATCAAGTTCCCGGATGCCGAGACGATGCAGCAGATCGTCGACGTCCACTACCCCGGCATCAAGCGCGAACTGGTGGCCGCCGCGCTGGAATCGTTCTACGAGATGCGCAACCTGCCGGGCCTGAAGAAGAAGCCGTCGACGTCGGAACTGATCGACTGGCTCAAGCTGCTGATGGCCGAGGACATTCCGGCCGAGGCGCTGCGCAGCCCGGACAAGAAGGCCGCGATCCCGCCGCTGCATGGCGCGCTGCTTAAGAACGAGCAGGATGTGCACCTGTTCGAGCGCCTAGTGTTCATGAACCGCGCCAACCGCTGATGAGCGACTTCATCCAACCCGTCACGCTGTCGGGCCGGCACGCCACGCTCGAGCCGCTCCGGGCCGAGCACGCGCAAGGCCTGCGCGCTGCCGCCGAAGACGGCGACCTGTGGAAGCTGTGGTACACCACCGTGCCAGCGCCCGATCGCATGGAGGCCGAGATCGCGCGGCGCCTGGGCCTGCAGCAGCAAGGCTCGATGCAGCCGTTCGCGGTGCGCGACGCCGATGGCGAGCTGGCCGGCATGACGACGTACATGAACATCGACGCGGCCAACCGGCGCGTGGAGATCGGCTCGACCTGGTACGCGCGCCGCGTGCAGCGCACGCCGCTGAACACCGAGTGCAAGCTGATGTTGCTGCGCCATGCGTTCGAACAGCTCGAGTGCATCGCCGTGGAGTTCCGCACGCACTGGATGAACCACCAGAGCCGCACGGCCATTGCGCGCCTGGGCGCGAAACAGGACGGCGTGCTGCGCAACCATATGCGCATGCCGGACGGTTCGCTGCGCGACACGGTGGTGTTCTCGATCATCGCCAGCGAATGGCCGGCGGTGTGCAATCACCTGCAATTCCAGCTCGAGCGGCCGCGCTGAGCGCGCCGCCCCGCTGCCACTGATCGCGAGGCACCATGCTGATCGATTTCTTCTTCTCGCTGCGCCACGCCAAGCTGCCGGTCTCGGTCAAGGAATACCTGACCATGCTGGAAGCCCTCAAGGCCCAGGTCATCTCGCCGTCGATCGACGAATTCTACTACCTGTCGCGCATGACGCTGGTCAAGGACGAGAAGCACTTCGACAAGTTCGACCAGACCTTCGGCGCCTATTTCAAGGGCGTGGAAAGCCTGGTCGACTGGAAGTCCGACATTCCGCTCGACTGGCTGCAGAAGACGCTAGAGCGCGAGCTTTCGGCCGAGGAAAAGGCCAAGATCGAGGCCATGGGCGGACTCGACAAGCTCATGGAGCGCCTGAAGCAACTGCTCGAAGAGCAGAAGGAAAAGCACGAGGGCGGCAACAAGTGGATCGGCACCGGAGGCACTTCGCCGTTCGGCCATGGCGGCTACAACCCGGAGGGCATCCGCATCGGCGGACCGTCCAAGGGCAACCGCACGGCCATCAAGGTATGGGAAGCGCGTACCTACAAGGACTATGACGACCAGGTCGAGCTGGGCACGCGCAACATCAAGGTGGCGCTGCGCCGCCTGCGGCGTTTCGCGCGCGAAGGCGCCGACACCGAACTGGACCTGGACGACACCATCCATGCCACGGCCGCCAATGCCGGACTGCTCGACATCAAGCTGCGGCCCGAGCGCCACAACAAGGTCAAGGTGCTGATGCTGATGGATGTGGGCGGCTCGATGGACGACCACATCAAGCGCGTGGAAGAGCTGTTCTCGGCCACCAAGACCGAGTTCAAGCACCTGGAGTACTACTACTTCCACAACTGCCTGTACGACCACGTGTGGAAGAACAACCGCCGCCGCCATGCGGAAAAGCTGGCGACGTGGGACCTTTTGCACAAGTACACGCCCGACTACAAGATCATCTTCGTCGGCGACGCCACCATGAGCCCGTACGAGATCCTGCAGCCCGGCGGCTCGGTCGAGTACAACAACGCCGAGGCCGGCTCGGTGTGGCTGAACCGCATGACGGAGCAGTTCCCTCACTTCGTCTGGCTCAACCCGGAACCGGAAGGCCTGTGGCAATACCGCCAGTCGATCACGGTCATCAACCAGCTGATGAAAGGCCGCATGTATCCCGTCACGCTGGCGGGACTGGAATCGGCGATGAAGGTGTTGTCGAAGTAAGGAAGCACAAAAGAGGCGCGGCACAGCGCCTTTTTTTATTGTTGGCACGCAGTCAGCCGCGCGCGTCGGCGCCTTCCATCAGCCAGGCACGGAAGGTCTGCAGCGCCGGCAGATGCTGCTTGTGCTCGGGATAGCAAAGGTAGTAGCCCTTGTTGCTCAGCACGCGCGCCGGATGCGCGATCACCAGCGCACCGTTGGCCAGCTCTTCCTCGATCAGGCAACGCGGGATCAGGGCGATGCCAAGGCCCGACAACGCGGCCTGCGTCAGCAGCGAGAACTGATCGAAGCGCGCGCCGGCCCAGGCGTCGCGTGGGGGAACGCCAAGCTCCGCGAACCAGTCCGGCCAGGCTTCGGGCACCGTGGTGTGGTGCAACAGCGGGTACTGCAGCAATGCTTCCGGCGACCCCGCTGGTTCACCAAGCAAGCGGGGCCGGCACACCGGCACGATCTCGCGCCCGATCATGTAGTCCGCCACGCTGCCCGGCCATACGCCTACGCCGAAGCGGATGGCCGCATCCAGTTCGGGCTCGTCAAAGACATAGCCCTGTGCGTGCGGAATAAACTCCAGCTGCACTTCAGGATGGTGCGCGAAGAATTGAGGCAGCCGCGGAATCAGCCACTTGGCACCGAGCGTGGGCATGCTTGCGATATGGAGGATGCCGCCCGGCTGCTCGCGGCCCGCGGCCTCGACCGTGGCGGCCTCGATCTCGTCCAGCGTCGGGCGGATGCGCTCCAGAAAGCGCGCTCCCGCCGGAGTCAGTTCCAGCCGCTGCCGGACCCGTTCGAACAACGCCACCCCGAGCCGCGATTCCAGACTGCGCACTTGCTTGCTGACGGCCCCCTGCGTCACGTGCAGGTCGCGGGCGGCTGCAGTAAAACTGTTGTGGCGGGCAGCAGCCTCAAACGCCTGCAACTCGGTCATCGACGGCATCATACGCCGCATACATCACCTCAACTTCACGACCAAATGGAATGACCGTGCGATTTTAATTCGTTTGCCGAGGCCTTGCTGGCGCGAGCAGAATCGGGGAAACCGCTTTTCTCCCAATCTGCTTCCCTCTTCTTCCCAACCACCATGCAACGTCGACAAGTCTTCCGCGTTCTCGTCGCGGCCTCGGCCGCTTTTGCCGCCTGCGCCGCGCTGCCCGCCGCCGCCCAGAACAACTACCCGAACAAGCCGATCACGCTGGTGGTGCCCTTCCCGGCCGGCGGCACGACCGATATCGTGGCGCGCATCGTCGCCGACAAGCTGGGCCAGCAGCTCGGCCAGGCCGTCGTGGTGGACAACCGCGGCGGCGCGGGCGGTAGCATCGGCACCGCCTACCTGGCCAAGGCCGCGCCGGACGGTTACACGCTGGGCATCGCCACGGCCTCGACGCACGGCATCAACCCGGCGGTGTACCCGCGGCTGTCGTATGACGCCACCAAGGACTTCACGACCATCACGAACCTGGCCTCCGTGCCCAACGTGATGAGCATCCATCCGTCGGTGAAGGCCACCGACATGAAGTCGTTCATCGCGCTGGCGCACTCGCAGCCGAACAAGCTGGCCTATGGCTCGGCCGGCAATGGCAGCGTCTCGCACATGATGGGCGAGCTATTCAAGATGAGCAGCAAGAGCGAACTGCTGCACGTGCCTTACAAGGGCGTGGGCCCCGCGCTGAACGACGCGCTGGCCGGCCAGGTCCAGGTGCTGTTCGACAACCTGCCGTCGTCGCTGCCGTTTATCGAAGGCGGCAAGCTGCGCGCACTGGCCGTGGCCGCGCCCAAGCGCGTGGCGGCACTGCCGAATGTGCCGACCTTCGCCGAACTGGGCCTGCCCGAAGTGAACGACGCCGCGTGGTTCGGCCTGATCGCCCCGGCAAACCTGCCGGCCGAGTTGCAGGGCAAGCTGAACGCGGCAGCGATCAAGGTGCTGGCGTTGCCCGAGGTGAAGGCTAAACTGGAAAAGCTGGGCGCCACGCCAGTGGGCAACTCGCCTGCGCAGTTTGCCGCGCAGATCAAGAGCGAAGTGGCCAAGAACAAGCGCGTGGCCGCCGCGGCCAGGATCTCCCTCGACTGATTGCCGCCGCACCATGACCGAAGCAGACCGAAATACCGCGGACAGTCCGTACCAGCTTTACCAGCCGGAAGGCCCGGCGAGCGCGCTGTTCCTTGATTCGCCGCACAGCGCCACCGTCTATCCCACGGACTTCCGTCCCGATGCAAGCCTGCCCCTGCCGCTGCTGCGGCAGGCCGAAGACACCTTTGTCGACGAACTCTACGCGGGTGCCCCGGCTCGCGGCATTCCGCTGCTGTGCGCGGGCTTTCCGCGCAGCTACCTGGACGCCAACCGCGGACTCGAGGAAATCGACGAGGCCCTGCTCGACGCGCCGTGGCCCGGCGCGAAGCAGGTCACGGCCAAGACCCGTCTCGGCAAGGGCCTGGTCTGGCGCGTGCTCGACACCGGCGAAGCGATTTACGACCGCAAGCTGAGCGTGGAAGAAGTGCAGGCGCGCATCAACCGCTGCTACCTGCCGTACTACGCGCAACTGCAGAAGCTGGCTGATCATGCCGTGGCCGCGCACGGGGCTGCATGGCACATCAACTGCCATTCGATGCCGAGCCAGGCGGCGCAATACGCCACCGAGTTTCCAGGGCTGCAGCATCCCGACTTCGTGATCGGCGACCGTGACGGCACCACCTGCGACAAGCGCTTCACCGACCGTGTCGAAGGCATGCTTAAGGACCTGGGCTATGACGTCTGGCGCAACCACCCGTACAAGGGCGTGGAAATCGTGCGCGTGGTGGGCCAGCCGCAGACTGGCCGCCACAGCCTGCAGCTCGAGATCAACCGCAAGCTCTACATGGACGAAGCCGGGCTGACCCATACGGCCGGCTTTGCCAAGCTGCGGCACAACCTGAACGCCATGCTCGACGACCTGCTGAAGTTCACGCGGTCCATGCCTGCCCGCGCCCTGCCCTGAGCCGCGGCGCAAGATGCCCGGATGCAGCACGCTGCATCCGGGTTCATCTCAGTTGCACAACGTACGGGCTTTCTGATAAAGCCACGCAATGATTGGTGCATAACAAGAATGGGTAACAAAGTTTAGGAACTTCCCAAGATAGGTTTCCTCTATCATGGCAATCCTTTGCGAACCCATGCTTGCCGGAATGGCAAGACAGACACCGTGATCCGACGAATTTCCAAACTGATCGGCAGCCGCCTCAGCATGCTGGCCGCCGCAGTCACCGGTGCGTTGGTGCTGGCGGGCTGCGCCAATATGCCAGCTGATGGCACGGATGCCGCCAGCCAGTCCGCGGCCGCCGCGGCCCCCGCCCGCCCCGCCGTCGCGCCCGCTGCGCCGGCAACGCCCGCCACTGGCGCCGCCACCGAACCGACCAAGACCATCACCCTGCCCGACCGTGGCCGCGTCAGCCTTGCCGAATACCGCGCGAAGATGCGCGAGCAGCTGATGAAGACGGAGAGCGCCACGAGCGACGTCGCCGACTGCGCCGCGCACGCCAGCTGGGTCGTGCCGCGCTCGGCCACCTACGATGCGCTCAAGATCCCCACCGGCGCGCTCGCCAGCGGCCAGGCCACGGTGGAACCGTGGAACGGACGCTTCTCGCCAGGCAAGCAGGCCGTGCCGGTCAACTCCGTGGTGACATTCTCCGCCCTGGCCCACAAGCGCCGCGGCGAGGAGCCATGGCAGCAGGTCAAGGTCCGCTGCGGCTATGACGATGGCATGATGCTGGCCTATGAATTGCTGGACAGCAGCGGCGCCACGATCTCGGAACCCGCTGCGGCACCGGCCGTACAGGCCTCCCGCCATGCGTCGTCCAGCAAGAGCCACAAGGGCGCGAAGGGCAAGTCGAAGGCCTCGTCAACGGCATCGACCAAGAGCAGCGCGTCGGGCAAGTCTTCGGCGAAGGCATCTTCCTCTTCGTCGAATTCGTCCGGCAAGAGCACGAGCAAGAAGAAGCACTAGCCGACGGAAAAAGCCGATGCAAAAAGGCCCGCATGATGGCGGGCCTTTTGTGCTCGCTGCGGCAGTCTCAGCCCAGAAACTCCAGGATAGCCTCCAGCATCGCCGTGCCCAGCAGCGCGCTGCGCGCGCCATTCCAGCCAACCGCGGCATCGGGCAGGTCGGCATTGTCCTTGAACGGCATTTCGAGCGTCAGCGACAGGCAGCCGAAGGTGTGGCCGATGTACTTGGACGCCAGCTTGAGCGCGTCGGCGTTGTACTTGCTGGCCGCATAGCCGTGCACGTCCTGGAAGTCGGGCGAGACGCGCTTGAAGGCTTCGATGAAACGTGCCTGCTCGTCGCGCTGCTTCTCGGTGAAGCTCGGCAGCATCTCGCTGCCGGCGACGAAGTTGTAGGGCAGGCCCTCGTCGCCGTGGATGTCGAAGAACAGATCGCAGCCGGTGGCCTCGATCGCGCGGCGCACGTGCCAGACCTCGGGGCTGGTGTCGGGGCTCGGCGTCATCCATTCGCGGTTCAGGTTGGCGCCGGCGGCATTGGTGCGCAGGTTGCCGCGCGCCGAGCCATCCGGGTTCATGTTCGGCACGATATGGAACACCGCGCGCTCGAGCAGCCGGCGCGCGACCGGGTCGTGCGCCCACATACCGCTGCCCGTCAGGCGCTGCAGCACGCCTTCGCAGAACCATTCGGCCATGCTTTCGCCCGGATGCTGGCGCGCGATCATCCAGATGGTCTTCTTGCCGGGGCCCGGCTGGCCCACGGTGACGCGGGTCAGGTCGCGGCCATCGACGGTGCTGCCGAGGTGCGACAGCTTCGCCAGCGGCGAGCGCTGGCACGTCGCCAGCAGCGACAGGTGCCGCTCTTCCGGATAGGGCTCGAAGTACGCCAGCCATACGCTGTCATGTTCGGGCGTGAATTCGACGGTGAGCACCTGGCCGTCGTAGCGCGTCGGCACGCGGAACCAGTTGGCGCGGTCATACGACGCCACCGCATGGTAATCGCGCCAGCCGTCCGGATAGGTACATTCGCCGGCATTCAGGAACTTCAGCCGGCACGGCTGCCCCGCCGCACCCTGAAGGCGAAAGTGGAACCACTGGCGGAATTCCGCGTGGGAATCGGCGCGGATGCGCAGGCGGATATCGTCGGCATGATCGAGCGCTTCGACTTCGATCGCGCCGGAATCAAAGTGGGTCGAGATATGCAGGGCGGAAGGCATGACGGGCGGCTCCGTGGGTAGGTTCAGTCTTCGATTCGGCGGCGGAACACCCAGCGGCCGTCGTCGGAAGCGGTGGCATCGAACGCATAGCCGTCTTCGGCAAAGCGCTTGAGCGCGGCCGGCTCCGTGACGCGATGCGTGACCGCATAGCGTGCCATGGTGCCGCGCGCGCGCTTGGCGTGGAACGAGATGATCTTGTAGCGGCCGCCCTTCCAGTCCTCGAACACCGGCGTGATGATGCGCGCATTCAGCACCTTCGGGCGCACCACCTTGAAATATTCTTCCGACGCCAGGTTGACCAGCGTGGGTGCGCCCTCGTGCTTGAGTGCGGCCATGTCGCCGTTGAGCAGCTGCGTGACAGCGTCGCCCCAGAACGCATAGAGGTCCTTGCCCGCGGCGTTATCGAGGCGCGTGCCCATCTCGAGGCGGTAAGGCTGCATCCGGTCCAGCGGACGCAGCACGCCGTACAGGCCGGAGAGGATCCGCACATGCTTCTGCGCGAAGCCGAGGTCATCGGCCGACAGGCTCTTCGCATCGAAGCCGTCGTAGACGTCGCCGTTGAAGGCCAGCACCGCCTGCTTGCTGTTGGCGGCGGTGAACGACTCGGACCAGTCCGCGTAGCGCGTGACGTTGAGCACCGCGAGCTTGTCGGAGATGTCCATCAGCGCGCCGACATCCTGCGGCGCGAGCTTGCGCAGGCGCTCGATCAGCACGGCGGAACGGTCGATGAAACGGGGCAGCGTATGGGTCTCGATGCGCGCGGGTGTCTCGTAGTCCAGGGACTTCGCGGGAGACAGGACGATGAGCATGGCAAAATCGCGGGAAACACAAAGGCAAGATTGTAGCGAATGACCAACCCGACTTCCGGCGACGCTTCCGGCGACACCTCGTCACCCAGCGCCGCCGACATCACATCCAATGCCAGCCCTGCCCCGCGCGTGGTGCTGGATTCCAATATCTGGGTCGACCTGCTGGTGTTCGGCGACCCGCACTGCACGCCGATCCGCGCGGCACTGGAAGCCGGCACCATCGCCCCGGTGATCCGCGCCGACTGCCGCGAAGAACTGCGCCGTGTGCTGGCCTATCCGCAATTCGCGCGCTTTGCCGTCGATATCGACGCGGCGCTCGCGGTCGTGGACCGCTTCAGCACGCTGGAACCCCTGCCCGCTCAGGAAGACGCCGACGCCATCCGGCTGCCGCGCTGCAAGGACACCGACGACCAGAAGTTCGTCGAACTCGCGCACTTCTCGCGGGCCGCCTGCCTGGTGTCGAAGGACAAGGCCGTGCTCAAGCTGCGGAGCCGACTGCGCCGCTCCAGCGGCGTGGAAGTGATGACGCCGCCCGCGTTCGGCCAGTGGCTGGCCGCGCTGGGCGCTGCAGCCTGATCGCCCCGAATCCCTTTAGAATGGCCGCTGTTGCCGCTATAGCCCGGTCCGGCAAGCCGTTTTCAGCCATCGCACTCCAACGTTGCAGCCCATGTCCGCAGACTCCGCCCTCGCCCCACTGACGCCGCCCGCATCGCGCCTGCCCTCGGTCGGCACCACGATCTTCACCGTGATGTCGGCGCTGGCCGCCGAGAAGAACGCTGTCAACCTGGGGCAAGGATTTCCGGATTTCGATTGCGATCCGCGCATCGTCGATGCCGTGACCGACGCCATGCGCGCCGGCCACAACCAGTACCCGCCGATGGCGGGCGTGCCGCGCCTGCGCCAGGCCATTGCCGACAAGATCGCGACGCTGTACGGCCATCGCTACAGCTGGGAAAGCGAGATCACCGTCACGGCCGGCGCCACGCAGGGCATCCTCACGGCCATCCTGTGCGCGGTGCATCCTGGCGACGAGGTGATCGTGCTGGAGCCGTGCTACGACAGCTACCTGCCTGCCATCGAGCTGGCCGGGGCGACCGCCGTGCCCGTCACGCTGGAAGCACCGTCGTTCCGCGTGCCGTTCGACCGCCTGGCGGCAGCCATCACGCCGCGCACGCGGATGATTCTGATCAACACGCCGCACAACCCGACCGGGACGATCTGGCGCGCCGCCGACATGGAAAAGCTGGCGCAACTGCTGGCCGGCACCGACATCCTGCTGCTGTCGGACGAGGTCTACGAGCACATGGTCTATGACGGCCAGCCGCACGCCTCGGTCTCGCGTCATCCGGAACTGGCGCGGCGCAGCTTCGTGGTGTCGAGCTTCGGCAAGACCTATCACGTGACCGGCTGGAAGGTCGGCTACGTAGCCGCGCCGGCGGCGCTGTCGGCGGAATTCCGCAAGGTCCACCAGTTCAATGTGTTCACCGTGAATACGCCGGTGCAACATGGCCTGGCCGACTACATGGCCGACCCCGCGCCGTACCTGGAACTATCCGCCTTCTACCAGGCCAAGCGCGACTACTTCCGCGCGGGGCTGGCCAACACGCGCTTCAAGTTGCTGCCGTCCGAAGGCACCTATTTCCAGTGCGTGGATTACTCCGCGATCTCGGACTTGAGCGAAGCGGATTTCTCGATGTGGCTGACGCGCGAGATCGGCGTGGCGGCGATCCCGGTCTCGGCCTTCTACACGCAGCCGCGTGAATCGGGCGTGGTGCGGTTCTGCTATGCCAAGAAGGAAGAGACGCTGGCACTGGCGCTGGAGCGGCTGGCGAAGCTCTAGGGTCGAGATCAACGACACGTAAACGCCCGCGGCATGCCGCGGGCGTTTACGTTCGGCACCTTGGCCGTTTTACTTGTTCCGGCTCATCATCAGTTCGGTATTCGCCTTGCGGTCGGCATTGACCTTCTGCACCGAGGGGCGCTCCGACAGCGTCTTCAGGTAGTCCCTGACCGGCAGGTCGGCCAGCAGGTCCTTGCCATAGATGATCTTCGTGCACGAAGAGATCAGCGGCAGGTGGACCGCTGCGGCGCAATCGGCCAGCGTGAAGGAATCTCCCGCGATAAACGGCGAGAACTTCGCCAGCTTGGCGAACGCCGGGATATAGCGCGTCAGCAGCTTGAGCTGGCGCTCCTTCACGTTATCGCTGACCTTGCCGCCGAAGAAGGCTTCCGGATACAGTTCGCGCGCGGTAAGTTCCAGGTACACCTCCAGGAAAGTGATGATTTCGCGCACCTTGCCGGCCTGCAGGGGATCGCGCGGCAGCAGCGGCGTTTGCGGATAGGCGGCTTCCAGGTATTCGTTGATCACCTCCGACTCGCACAGCGACCCCGATTCGGTGATCATGTAGGGCACCTTGCCCGCCGGCGTGGCCGCCAGGTCGGTCTCGCCGATCCATGCCAGCACTTCTTCGAACGGCACATTCTTTTCCAGCAGTGCCAGCTTGACCTTGTTGTAGTAGTTGCTGGCGGCAAACCCGCACAGTTTCAGCATGTCGTCTCTCTCCTGTTGGAATCATGCTTGCGGGCGCGAAGCCCAAAGCCATTGTGGGCCATTCCGGTCTTCCGATGCCGCCGGACTGGCCGATCAGCGCACGTTGCCCGCGTTCCGGCTATTTCCGGAAAGGTGCATAAAACGTACGATCGTGCTAATTTAACCACAACTTCAGGGACGCAATATGAGCACTTTCACCATCGAGACGCTCGGCATCGTGGGTACCGGCGCCATGGGCCGCGGCATCGCCCAGATCGCGGCGCAGGCCGGACTCACCGTCAATCTGTACGACGCCAACCCGCAAGCGGTGGAAGCTGCGCGCAAGTATCTGCAGGATACGCTTGGCAAGCTGGCTGAAAAGGGCAAGATCTCCGCTGCCGACGCCGAGGCCACGCTGTCCCGCGTGAAGCCCTGTGGCGCGCTCGAAGACCTGGCCGGCTGCGACATGGTGGTGGAAGCCATCGTCGAGAAGCTTGAAGTGAAGCGCGATCTCGTGGCGAAGCTGGAAGCGGTGCTACGTCCTGACGCGGTCATCGCCTCGAACACCTCGTCGTTGTCGATCACCGCCATCGCCGTCGGCGCGAAGGAACCCGGCCGCGTGGTTGGCTACCACTTCTTCAATCCCGTGCCGCTGATGAAGGTGGTCGAAGTCATCGACGGCCTGTCCGGCAACCCGGCTGTGGGCGATGCGCTGATGGCCCTGTCGCGCCGCATGGGCCATACGCCGGTGCGCTGCAAGGACATGCCTGGCTTCATCGTCAACCATGCCGGCCGCGGCATGAATATCGAAGGCATCAAGGTCGCGCAGGAAGGCGTGGCCGGCTTCGCCGACATCGACAACGTCATGCGCGAGCAAGCGGGCTTCCGCATGGGGCCGTTCGAGCTGATGGACCTGACCGGGCTCGATGTGTCGCACCCGGTGATGGAATCGATCTACAACCAGTTCTACCAGGAGCCGCGCTACCGTCCGTCGCCGATCACGGCGATCCGCTCGGTCGGCGGCCTGGTCGGGCGCAAGGCCGGCGCCGGCTTTTACCGCTACGTGGATGGCCAGAAGCAGGTCCCGGCCACGGCCGCGGTCCCGTCGGCACGTCCGGGCAGCGTGTGGGTCAGCCGTGCCAGCGAACGCGGCCACGCCATGGTGACGAAGCTGCTCGGCGCACTTGGCATCACGCCCGAGAGCGGTGACCGGCCTTCCGCCGATGCGCTGATCGTGGTCACGCCGCTGGGCCTCGATGCCACCACCTGCGCGCTCCAGCAAGGCCTGGACGCCTCGCGCACGGTGGCCATCGACACGCTGCTGCCGTTCGAGGCCACCAAACGCCGCACGCTGATGACCACGCCCGCCACCGGCGCCGCCGCGCGCGACGCCGCGCATGGCCTGTTCGCCAGCGACGGCGTGCCGGTCACGGTGATCCGCGACTCGGCCGGCTTCATTGCCCAGCGCGTGCTCTGCTGCATCATCAACATCGCCAGCGATATCGTGCAGCAGCGCATTGCCTCGCCGGCGGACATCGACCTGGCCGTGAACCTGGGCCTGGGTTATCCGAAGGGCCCGCTGGCACTCGGCGACGCTGTCGGCCCGCAACTGGTGCTGGAGACGTTGCGCAATATGGAAGCCCTGACCGGCGACATGCGCTACCGTCCGAGCCCGTGGCTGTGGCGCCGTGCGGGCCTGGGCCTGTCGCTGCTGACCGAAGAGAACTGAGGAGCCTCGGCTCCCCTGCCCCCGCAACACCCGAGGCTGCCCATGACCGCGCAACTGCTTTCATCCCGCGTCGATTCGACGCTGGTACTGACCATTTCGAACCCGGAAGCGCGCAACGCGCTGCATCCGGACATCTACGCCGCTTCGTTCGAAGCGCTGAACGCCGCCGCCAGCGATGATTCGCTACGCGCGGTCATCATCACCGGCGCCGACGGCATCTTCTGCGCCGGCGGCAACCTGAACCGGCTGCTCGGCAATCGCTCGAAGCCACCCGAAGTCCAGGCCGAGAGCATCGAGACACTGAACCACTGGATCGAGACGCTGCACGCGTTCCCGAAGCCGGTTATCGCGGCAGTGGAAGGTGCGGCTGCCGGCGCGGGGTTCTCGGTGGTGCTGGCCTGCGATTTCGTGGTGGCCGCGAGCGATGCCAAGTTCGTCATGGCCTACGTCAAGGTCGGCCTGACGCCCGATGGCGGCGGCTCGTATGAACTGGCGCGCGCGCTGCCGCGTGCCCTGGCCAGCGAGTTGATGATGGAAGGCAAGCCAATCGATGCCGCCAGGCTCGCGCATTTCGGCATGGTCAACCGCGTGGTGCCTCCGGGCCAGGCACTGACCGAAGCGCTGCAGCTGGCCGAGGGGCTGGCCGAGCAGTCGCCGCATGCGGTCGGCCGCATCAAGGGCCTGATCAACCATGCGGCGGCTGCGTCGCTGACTGAACACCTTGCGGCCGAGCGCGACAATTTCGTGGCGGCCCTTCACCATCCGGATGGCGGCGAAGGCATTGGCGCCTTCCTGGAAAAGCGCAAGCCGCGCTACCGCTGAAGGTTGCCTTGATCACCGCGGCGCTTTGCGCCGCCGCAGCCAGCCCGCGCAAGACGGGCCTGCTCGAATGATGGGAGACATGCATGGAATTGCCGCCGTCCTCGCGCCGCCGCATCTACCTGATGCGCCATGGCGCCGTCTCATACTTCGATGAAGGCGGCTGTCCCGCGCTGCCCGAGATGGTGCCGCTCAACGAGACCGGCCGCATGCAGGCCACCGCCGCCGGGCGCGCGTTCGCGGCGGAGGGAATCCGCTTCGACCGCATCATCGTCAGCGGCCTGCCCCGCACCGTTGAAACCGCCGAACTGGTGCTGGCCGAACTGCCCGAAATGCGGGACGTACAGCCCGAAGTCTGGCCCGATCTCCGGGAGATCCGTGGCGGCGACCTGTCGGCCATTGCTACCGAGGACCTGCGCGACGCCTTCGTCGGCGCCTTTGAAGGCGAGGTATCCGAGGACAAGCGCTTCCTGAACGGCGAGACCATCGGCCAGTTTCTCGACCGCGTCCTGCCTGCCCTGCAACGACTGCGTGACGACCCGGGCTGGGATACGGTGCTGCTGGTGCTGCATGGCGGCACCAATCGCGCGATCCTGTCGCAGGCCATCACCTGCGGCCGGCGCGTGTTCTTTGGCTCGCTGCTGCAGACCGCGGGTTGCATCAATGTGCTCGACATGGGCGACGATCCGCTCGACTGGGTCGTGCGCATGACCAATTATTCGCCGCCTACGCCTGTGCATAGCGGCTCGCGCCACACCACCATGGAAGTCCTGCTGCACCAGTACCTGCGCGGACGGCAGCCCGCTGCCTGAGGTGCCAGCCCGCACACCGAACGTCATACCCTCATACCCGATAGCACCAGAACATCACCGGAGACAGCATGAGCAGCAACGTATCGCACTTCGAAGGCACGCGCCCCGTGGCGGACCAGCAGCGTTTTGACATCGCCGCGCTGGAAGCCTGGATGCGCCAGCATGTGGAAGGCTTTGCCGGCCCGCTGAGCGTGGAGCAGTTCAAGGGCGGCCAGTCCAACCCGACCTTCAAGCTCGTCACGCCGGGCCAGACCTACGTGATGCGCGCCAAGCCCGGCCCCAAGAGCAAGCTGCTGCCGTCGGCCCATGCGATCGAGCGCGAGTACCGCGTGATGGCCGCGCTGGCCGGCACCGACGTACCGGTCGCTAAGATGTATGCGCTGTGCGAGGACGAATCGGTGATCGGCCGCGCTTTCTACATCATGGAATTTGTCAGCGGCCGCGTGCTGTGGGACCAGTCGCTGCCGGACATGACGCCGACGGAACGCGCCGCCATCTACGACGAGATGAACCGCGTGATCTCGGCCATGCACAGCGTCGACTACCAGGCCATCGGGCTGGGCGACTACGGCAAGCCCGGCAACTACTTCCAGCGCCAGATCGAACGCTGGAGCAAGCAGTACAAGCTGTCGGAGACCGAGTCGATTCTGGCCATGGATGCGCTGATGGACTGGCTGCCGCAGCATATCCCGCAGGAAGACGCCGACCTCACCTGCATCGTCCACGGCGACTACCGCCTCGACAACCTGATGTTCCACCCGACCGAGCCGCGCGTGCTGGCCGTGCTCGACTGGGAACTGTCGACGCTGGGCCACCCGATGGCCGACTTCGGCTACCACTGCATGAGCTGGCATATCGCGCCGGGCCAGTTCCGCGGCATCGCGGGCCTCGACCATGCCGCGCTGGGCATCCCCGACGAGGCCGCCTATCGCCGCCTGTACGAGCAGCGCACCGGCCGCCCCATCACCGGCGACTGGAACTTCTACCTGGCCTTCAGCATGTTCCGCATCGCCGGCATCCTGCAGGGCATCATGAAGCGCGTGGTCGATGGCACGGCTTCATCGGCGCAGGCGCTCGACGCTGGCAAGCGTGCGCGCCCGATGGCCGAGATCGGCTGGAAGTACGCGCAGAAGGCGAAGCAATAAGCACCTGACTGGCAGCCCCTGATTTTACCGGGCGGGGCCAAGTCATCATACAACAACGCGCTACGGCGCGTTGTTGCGTTTGTGGCCTTCTAACCCGTCCCGTTGTTGGAGGTAATGGGAAATTTCAGTATTTTCCCGATATCGGAATCGCCAGAATCCGTCTACCATGCAAACCATGTTGTATGACGACTGATAATTTAAAGATTTCTGGAGACATTGTATGACCTCCCGTCGCACGTTCCTGCAGCAGGCATCGGGCCTGGCAACCCTCGGCGCGCTTGGCGGCGCCTCCGTGGCGGTGCCGCGCCTCGCCCACGCCGCCGATGCGTGGCCCAATCGCCCGATCCGACTGATCGTGCCCTACCCCGCCGGTGGCTCGTCGGACATCATCGCCCGGATGATCAGCAAGCAGCTCGGCGAGGCGCTCGGCCAGTCCATCGTGGTCGACAACCGCCCGGGCGCGAACGGCAACATCGGTGCCGCCATGGCAGCGCAGGCCGGCACGGACAACCATACGCTTCTGCTTTGCGACGTGGGCGCGCTGGCCATCAGCCCGTCGGTCTATACCAAGCTCACCTTCAATCCGTCCAAGGACCTGAAGGGCGTAGCCATGCTGGCCTATTCGCCCCACCTGCTGGTCGTGCATCCGTCGGTCAAGGTGTCGAACCTGAAGGAACTCGTCGATCTGTCGCGGACGACGCAGCTGAACTTCGCCGTCACGGCCATCGGCAGCGCGCCTCACCTGGCCGGCGTGGCGGTGGCCCAGGCTACCGGCGCAAAGTGGCAGTACGTGCCTTACAAGGGCGGTTCGCAGGCGATTGCCGATACCGTCGGCGGCACGGCGCAGGTGCTGATGAACGGCATGCTGGCCACGCTGCCGCAGGTGCAGGCCGGCAAGCTCAAGCTGATTGCGGTTTCCAAGCGCACGCGCATGCCGCTGGTGGGCCAGACGCCGACCATCGCCGAACAGGGCGTGCCTGGCTTTGAATCCGGCACCTGGCAAGGCGTGATGGCACCGGTCGGCATGCCCGATGCCATCGTGAACCGGGTCAACGCCGAACTGGTCCGCATCATCCGCTCGCCCGAAATCCGCGCGCAGCTCGCGGGACAAGGTGCGGAAGTGGTGACGATGACGCCGGTGGAAACCAGCCGCTTCTACCAGACCGAGGAGGCTCGCTGGGCCAAGGTGGTCAAAGCAGCGGGCGTCAAGTTGGATGCCTGACGTGCCGGCATATTGAAGAAAGCCCGATAGAAACCAGAAAGGCGGGACCATGGATCCCGCCTGCTTGCGGCTTCATGCCGAACAAGCAGTTGACCGATTTCTCCTTCGGGCCAGGCGAGAACGGCAAGCCAGTTGCCACGCGCCAATCAAGCCGGCTTCAGTGCGTAGTGAACGACCAGTTCAGGCTGACCGGCTGCGCGCCGAGCTTGCCGCTCACGGCGACGCTGTAGCGCTGGCCGCTTGCCAGCGGGGCCAGCGGCGTGCAGATCGCCAGCCCGCGTGCCGCGCCGGACAGGCCCGACGAGCGGCTGTCCACCTTCAGGCAATCGACATTGCGACCCTGCGCGTCGGTGATGGTGAAGCTGTCGGCATCGAACTGCAGCGAGGCGTTGATCGCCTGCAGCGACACTGGGTAACCCATCGTCTTGCCGTCGTAGCCCGGCGCCGGATTGGGGCTTTCCGAGTTGACCCAGCTGGCCGGCACGTCGGCCTGCCCGTCGAACGGATACGCGACCATCTGGCTATCCGTGCCGCCCTTCGATGCGTCGGCAAGGTCGACGGTCTGGTAGTAGTAGGCGGCAGTGCCGCCGCCATTGGGGCCCACGCTCTCCGCATAGCCACTGCCGGCAGAGCCGTAGCTGCCCAGCAGCGCGGCGCGGTGGAATGGCGCGTTGATGAGATCCGATACAAGCGAGTCCTTCGGCGACAGCGAAAGCTGTGCGTTGGCGACCGACGTCCACTTATTCGCCGCTGCCACCACCTCTGCGTTGGCATTGGTCGGATATGCAGCCTGGATACGCGCGTCCGGCGTAGCGCCGGTGTAGCCAGGCTTGCCCGAGACTTCATCATGCGTCAGCGTCTGGTTGGCGAGCATGTAGGCGGTGTGGTTCTGCGCCGCGTTGTTGAGCGCATCGCGAGCCGCTAACGGCGGCAGGCCGACTTGCTCGCGCCGGTAGTTGGCAAAGCAGAGGCCTGCGCTGCGCGCGTCGTCGAGCACGCGATAGTTGCCGACGGCGCTGCCGAGCGCGGGCAGCAGCGTCACGCCACCGCCGGCCGGCGCCGCAGGCCTGGCGCCGCTGACCGTATAGCAGCCGCCCGCCGTAACAGCCGTGCCCGCAGCCTGGGTCGACGCGCTCTGCCCTGACGGCTGTGCGCCGCCGGCCGCGGCCGTACCGCCGCCATCTCCCTCGCCCCCGCCGCCACAGGCGGCAAGGACCGACAACAGCGCGGCGCCACACAAAATTCGCAGGCGCAGCGGCTCAGCGCGTGAATGGATTGAAATGGATGCGTGTTCAGCAGGCAGGCGTTTCCCGTTCATCGATCTGGATGGTCGTGGTTCTGATGGAGATACTGCCCGTGGCAGCCCGGCAGGCGGGCGCAGCAGGACATCACCGGAGCGCAGGCGCGGGCGTGCGAGGTGAGGCCGGGGGCAGACGTGACCCGACGATGGTAGGGAGGGGGTATGCGAGCGTCCAGCCTGCTAACAATGGCTTACGTGTGACCCGTTCGCGCTGCACAGAAAGGCATCAGGCCGCTGGTGCCGGCTCCGTCGTGCCGCCGCCAAGCGATGACATCACCGTCATGAGCTGCTCGCGCAGCCAGCGATTGGCGCCGTCGTTCTCGCCGCCGGCATGCCAGTACAGATGCAGTTCGAGCGACGGCACCTTGAACGGCAGCGACAGGATGCGGTTGGCATAGGGCTCGTTGGCGATGCGTGCATAGCGCAGCGGCAGCGTGGCCAGCAGGTCCGTGCAGCTCACCACGCGGCAGGCTGCTGCGTAATGCTGGCAGCGCAGCCTTACGCGGCGCGTCAGCCCCATGCGGTGCAAAGACTGGTCTTCCAGGCCCGCACCGCGCCGCCGCGAGGACACGTGTACATGTTCCGCGGCCAGGTAGCGTTCGAGCGTCAGTTCCTTCTTGACCAGCGGATGGTCTCGGCGCGCCAGCACGACCATCGGGTCCGCCATGAACGGCGCGTGATGGATGGCCGGCGATACCGGCAGCAGGATATCGATCGCGGTATCGATGGTGCCGGCCAGCAGTTCGGATTCCATCTCGCGCCGGTCAAAGCGGATCGCGGCGATCTCCACCTGCGGGGCCGCGGCCGTCACGCGCGCCATCAGCGGCGGCAGCAACGTCGATTCCAGCGCGTCGCGCATGCCGATGGTGAAGCGCCGCACGGTGTTGGCCGGATCGAAATGCGGCGTGTCCTGCAGCGTGCGCGCGAAAGACTGCAACGCCGTGCGGATCTCCGAGGCTAGCGAGCGCGCCAGCGGCGTCGGCGCCATGCCCTGCCCGCGGCGCTCGAACAGCGGGTCATCGAACAGGCCGCGCAAGCGGCCCAGCGCATGGCTCACGGCGGGCTGCGTCAGGTTGAGCTGGCGCGCAGCCGCGGTGATGCTGCCTTCGCTGTAGATGGCGTCGAACACCACAAAGAGATTGAGGTCGATGCGGGATAGCTGCATGGCTGCCATTCTGGCATGGAATGCAGGACATTGATACTGGCAAATCCAGAAAATTCATTTTTGTTATTACCAGGTTTCGGATAGAGTGCATTGCATCGGCTCATGCCGCGCCGTGACGTAGCGCACCACCCTGGTTACGAGGAGACCACATGCAATTCGAATACACGCCGAAGGTCAAGGAGATGCAGGCCAAGCTGCTGGCCTTCTTCGACCAGCACATCTACCCGAACGAAAAGCGCTTCTACGAAGAGATCAACGCCAACCGCCAGGCCGGTAACGCCTGGGTGCCGAGCAAGGTGATCGAGGAACTGAAGCCCAAGGCGCGCGAAGCCGGCCTGTGGAACCTGTTCCTGCCGCGCTCGCCGCGCGCGCCGCAAGGCCTGTCGAACCTCGAATACGCAACCCTGTGCGAGATCATGGGCCGGGTGCCCTGGTCGGCCGAGGTCTTCAACTGCGCCGCGCCCGACACCGGCAACATGGAAACCCTGGAGCGCTACGCGTCCGAGGCACTGAAGGACCAATGGCTCGAGCCGCTGCTCGCCGGTGAGATCCGCTCGGCCTTCCTGATGACCGAGCCCGCCGTCGCATCGTCGGACGCCACCAACATCGAATGCCGCATCGAGCGCGACGGCGACCACTACGTGATCAACGGCACCAAGTGGTGGTCGTCGGGCGCCGGCGATCCGCGCTGCAAGGTCTACATCGTGATGGGCAAGACCGATCCGAACGCGGGGCGCCACGAGCAGCAGTCGATGGTCGTGGTGCCGGCCGACACGCCGGGCATCACCATCAAGCGCTTCCTGCCCGTGTTCGGCTATGACGACGCGCCGCACGGCCACATGGAGATCGAACTGAAGAACGTGCGCGTGCCGGTGTCGAACATTCTGCTGGGCGAGGGCCGCGGCTTCGAGATCGCCCAGGGCCGCCTCGGCCCGGGCCGCATCCACCACTGCATGCGCAGCATCGGTGTCGCGGAGCGCGCACTGGAGTTGCTGTGCAAACGCGCCTTGTCGCGCGTGGCGTTCGGCAAGCCGGTCGCCAACCAGGGCGTCACGCAGGAACGCATCGCCGAGGCTCGCTGCGAAATCGAAATGGCCCGCCTGCTCACGCTCAAGGCTGCCTACATGATGGACACCGTGGGCAACAAGGTGGCCAAGGCCGAGATCGCGATGATCAAGGTGGTGGCCCCTAACGTGGCGCTGAAGGTGATCGACTGGGCCATCCAGGTGCACGGCGCGGCCGGCGTATCGAGCGACTTCCCGCTGGCCAACTGGTGGGCCCACCAGCGCACGCTGCGCCTGGCCGATGGTCCGGACGAAGTGCACCGCAACGCCATCGCCAAGCTCGAGCTGGCCAAGCACATGGGCATCGACCCGAAGGAAGTGAAGATGCCGGTGGCACGCGGCTTCTGAGCTCGCCCCGGCAGAACTGCCGGGCAGCCCTGCCGGCGGTATGGAAACGCGCAGCCTGTCTGCGCGTTTTTTTCTTCTGTGCTTAAATCGGTCGAAACCCTTCCCTGGAATTTCGTTATGCAGTCAGGAGACTTCTCGCAATGATCGATGTCTACAGCTGGCCGACGCCCAACGGCCACAAAGTCCATATCATGCTCGAGGAGTGCGGCCTCGAATACAAGGTCCACCCGGTCAACATCGGCGCGGGCGACCAGTTCGGCGACGACTTTCTCAAAATCAGCCCCAACAATAAGATCCCGGCCATCGTCGATAGCAACGGCCCGGATGGCGCACCGATCTCGCTGTTCGAGTCCGGCGCCATCCTGCTCTACCTCGCCGGCAAGACCGGCAAGTTCCTGCCCGAAGACGTGCGCGGCAAGTACGAAGCGTTGCAGTGGCTGATGTTCCAGATGGGCGGCGTCGGCCCGATGCTCGGCCAGGCCCACCATTTCCGCATCTATGCGCCGGAAAAGATCGAGTACGCGGTCAATCGCTACACGAATGAAGCCAGGCGCCTGTACGGCGTGATCGACACGCGGCTCTCGCAACACCAATGGCTGGCCGGCGACCAGTACACGATTGCCGACATCGCCACCTTCCCGTGGCTGCGCAGCTGGCAGAACCAGGGCGTGGAACTCGACGACTATCCGGACCTCAAGCGCTGGTTCAACGCCATCGCCGAACGTCCGGCGGTCAAGCGCGGCGTGGAAGTCCTGGCCAATGCGCGCAAGCCGCTGCAGGACGACAAGGCGCGCGAAATGCTGTTCGGCACCACTCAGTACAAGCGTCACTGATGCCAGACTGCCCCGGGGCGCGGCTTGCATGCCGCCCGGGGCGACGCCGTCGCTCAGGCCGGCACGCATGCCTCCTGATTTCCGTACGGCGCATGCGTCATCTCCACGACACCGGACCTCGCGCCGGGCAACCTTCGCGAAGCTTCGCGATAATCGCGCACCCCGGCCAGGGCCGCGCCACTGCAACACAGCAAGCCGGCAGAGGGCAGCAATGCCTCAAGGCTGTACGACTCATGCGGGTCTGGCACGAACAACGTCCCGGGCTGTATGAAATTCAGATAAGTCTCCCCACCCTGCGACCAGCGTACGCAAAGCGCGCCGCGATGGCATAGCGCCCAGAGCAGGCCGCCGACCTGAACGCACGTCCCTGCCATCAATTGCGCGAATCCTGCGCGCGTGACCGGCATTGGCTGCGTGCCGCCGTAGACGAGTCCCAGCTCGTCGCTGACGTCGTCTGGCATCGTGGCCAGACATCCCAGCGCGCCGTATGACAGCTCACCTTGCAACAAGGTGTCTTCGAATGACGCGGCGTCGCCAGAGGCGGAACTATCATCGGGGACGACGCGGACCAGGATGCTGTCGATCGCCGCGCGGACTTGCATCGGCATGCCCGGCATTGGCGCGAACATATCACCACAGCCGATCAGCACCGCGTCGTGACCGGGCGCGGCGATGCGGATGCCGCCGCGCAGGCAAGCCCACCATTCGCCGCGCATGGCCATGAAGGCGCGCTGCGATTGACCGGCCGGCAGGAAGATCAAGTCGCACGTGCTGCCCGGCCCCGCGCAGGCTGGCAACAAGCGTGAATGAAATCCGATATGAAGGCCCGCGGAAGCGGCGTGGCCGCGGCCAAAAGAATGCATGGGCGCGTCGAACAGCGAATAGATCTGCATGGCAATCCCCTGACAGAGCGAAGGAGACACGATGGTCCCCATTAACGCAACGACACCCGCGCATTCGACGCGAGCCTGTCCTTGCGTGTTGCCCCGTTTGGCACGGCCATCAGGCCGCCCGGTTCCTGCCACGGTGCTGCGCCCTTTTTTGCACATCCCTTGAACTGCGGATCAGGCACCAATGGTGAGTGAGAATATAAGTTGTCGTGGCCGCAGCGTCAAACTTCTAGTGTCCTGTTCCGCAGAACTGTCACATCGATCATGACTGACCAGACTCTCAGACAATTCGGATTGCATCTTGCCAGGCTGCGCAAGCAGCGTGGCTGGTCGCAAGAAACACTCTCCCTGGAAAGCGGACTGGCCCGTTCGTACCTGAGCGGCATAGAACGAGGCAAGCGCAACCTGGCGCTGCTCAACATCTGCATGCTCGCGGATACGCTCGGCGTGCCGCCCTCGGACATGCTCGATTTCCCCAAGCACGGCGGCGCCGTGGCCCAGGTGAAAGAACCGCGCTCGGTGTTCGGCAATGCGCAGAATGCGGCGATAGAAGCCACGATGCGGCACATGGCCGAACTCAACGAAGTCGAGGTCGACCTGGTCGCGGCCGTGGCCCGTGCGCTGGCGCGCAAGGGCAACTACAGGCAGGCATGAGCGGGCTCAGAGGCCCAGCATGCCCTGGCGCTCGATGAAGCGGATCACTTCATCAAGCCCTTGCCCCGATTTGACGCTGCCCATCACGAACGGGCGTTCGCCGCGCATCTTGCGCGCATCGCTTTCCATCACCTCGAGCGATGCGCCGACATACGGCGCAAGGTCGGTCTTGTTGATGACGAGCAGGTCCGACTTGGTGATACCCGGTCCGCCCTTGCGCGGGATCTTCTCGCCGCCGGCCACGTCGATCACGTAGACGGTGAGGTCGGACAGCTCCGGGCTGAACGTCGCAGCGAGGTTGTCGCCGCCTGACTCGATGAAGACCACGTCGGCATCCGGGAACCGCGCCAGCATGCGGTCGACGGCTTCAAGGTTGATCGACGCATCTTCGCGAATGGCCGTGTGCGGGCAGCCACCGGTTTCGACCCCCATGATGCGCTCGGCAGGCAGCGCGCCGGAGATCGTCAGCAGGCGCTGGTCCTCCTTGGTGTATATGTCGTTGGTGATGGCGACCAGGTCATAGCGGTCGCGCATCGCCTTGCACAGCATCTCCAGCAGTGTGGTCTTGCCGGAGCCGACGGGACCGCCGACGCCAATGCGCAGCGGAGGGTTCTTCTTGGTACGAGCCAGGGACATGATGGCATCCTGATTCAGGAACGGAACAATCGGGAATACTGCGTTTCGTGCCGTGACGACAGCAAACCCAGCATCGGTGAAAAGGTGGAAAGCTGCGGCGGCGATGCCGTGGCGCGCTGCACGGCATCGCCCACTGCAGCCAGCACCGCATCGTGCAGGCGCCGCAGCATGTGCTGCCCGGCCACCTGGCCCAGCGGCACCGCCTTGATGGCGGCAGCGACCTGGTTCTCCGCCCAGTTGAAGCAATAGGCGGCCAGCCCTTCGCGCTCGTCGATCTCCAGCGCGACGCACGCAGCGGTAAAGGCGGTGGGCAGGCACGTTGGCGACAGCGCGGCCAACTGCTGGCGCAATGCCAGGTCGCCCCATTCCATCTGCACTACCAGCTTCGCGAGCGACCAGCCCATCTGCTCGGTCTCGAGCCGCAATTCCGATGTTTCGCGCGTGGCGTGGAACCAGTCGTTCCACTTGCGTATTGCATCGATATCCATGGTGCGCCAGTGGCGATGGAGCAGCAGCCATAGCGGGGCCTCGCATTGGGCTTGCACATGCAGGAGGTTGTCGCGGATCCAGTGCTCGGCGGAATCGGCATCTCGCACGTATCCGCTGTCGACGGCGGCTTCGAGTCCTTGCGAGTAGCTGAAGCCGCCGATGGGGAGTGCGGGGGAAGCCAGGTGCAACAGGGAGATGAGTTGGCGCAGCGGTGTCATGACCACATTGACATCAAGCAACACCACACTCCCCTCTCCCGCTTGCGGGGAGAGGGGAGCTCGGGCGCTGGCAAATTCCGGTGCATCGGCTCTTTCATTTGCCCCCGCTTCAGTGCAACGTCATCAATGCTTGTGCCGACAATTCTCATCATGCTCATGTTCATGTTCATGTTCATGCTCATGCGAGTGCGAGTGCGAGTGCGAGTGCGAGTGCGAGTGCGAGTGCGAGTGCGAGTGCGAGTGCGAGCCATGATGCTCACGAAACACCGCCTGCGCCGCCGCATAATCCTCGGAGAACGTCGCGTCATGCCCGTGCTTGTGACCACCGCCATACGCACCCGCTTCTGGCTCGAATGGCGCCTGCGCTTGAACGGCCTGCACGCCTAGACGCGCAAGCATGTCCGCCAGCACCGGATCGAACTCCAGCCGTAAATAATCGCGCCCCACCTCCACCGGCGTGTGCCGGTTGCCCAGGTGATACGCCGCGCGCATCAGCGCCTGCGAGTCCACGGCGCGGACTTCCAGCACGCGTTCCGGCGCGGCCAAGACTTCGATAAAGCCGCCGTCTTCCGCCACCAGCAGGTCGCCGCCGCGCAATACTGTGCCGCGCGGCAGGAACAGCGCGGCCTCTTCCCCATTGTCGAGCACCGCGCGCAGGCGGCTCTTGCTGCGTTCCGAGAACGGCAGGACCAGCTTCGGGGCGCGGCGCACCAGCACGGTGGCGATGCCGTGCGGGGCGCTCAGGACTTTGTCGATCTTCAGCATTGGAGAATGTCAGAACAGGAAATAGCGCTGCGCCATGGGCAGCTCGGTGGCGGGCTCGCACATCAGCAACTGGCCATCGGCCACGACTTGATAGGTTTCCGGATCTACGGTGACGTGAGGCTGCCAGTCATTGTGCACCATGTCGCGCTTGCTCACGGTGCGCGTACCGCGCACCGCCGACAGCGTTTTGGCCAGGCCGTAACGCTCACCGACATTCGCAGCGATCGCGGCCTGTGAGACAAAGGTCAGCGACGACCGGTGCAGCGCGCCGCCCGCCGACGCGAACATCGGACGGTAGTGCACAGGCTGCGGCGTCGGGATCGAGGCATTGGGGTCGCCCATCGCCGCGGCGGCGATCATCCCGCCCTTCAGGATCAGGCTTGGCTTCACGCCGAAGAACGCCGGACGCCACAGCACCAGGTCCGCCCACTTGCCCACTTCGATCGAACCTACCTCATGCGCGATGCCATGCGTCAGCGCCGGGTTGATCGTGTACTTGGCGATATAGCGCCTGACGCGGAAATTGTCGTGCCCGCCACGCGCATCGTGTGGATCGCCCGGCAGCTTGCCGCGCTGCGCGGCCATCTTGTGCGCGGTCTGCCAGGTGCGGATGATGACCTCGCCCACGCGTCCCATGGCCTGCGAATCGCTAGAGATCATCGAGAACGCGCCAAGGTCGTGCAGGATGTCTTCGGCGGCGATGGTCTCGCGGCGGATGCGGCTTTCTGCGAAGGCGATATCCTCGGCAATGGACGGGTCCAGGTGGTGGCACACCATCAGCATGTCGAGATGCTCGTCCAGCGTGTTGACCGTGTAGGGCCGCGTCGGATTGGTCGACGACGGCAGCACGTTGGCCTCGCCGCACACCTTGATGATGTCCGGAGCATGGCCGCCGCCGGCGCCCTCGGTGTGATACGTGTGAATGGTGCGGCCCTTGAACGCGGCGATGGTCGCCTCGACAAACCCCGCTTCGTTAAGCGTATCGGTGTGGATCGCTACTTGCGTATCGGTTGCATCGGCCACCGACAGGCAGGTGTCGATTGCCGCAGGCGTCGTGCCCCAGTCTTCGTGCAGCTTGAGGCCAATGGCGCCTGCCTCTACCTGTTCAAGGATCGGCGCCTGCTGGCTTGCATTGCCCTTGCCAAGCAGCCCGATGTTCATCGGATACGCATCGATGGCCTGCAGCATGCGTTCCATGTACCACGGCCCCGGCGTCACGGTAGTCGCGAACGTACCCGTGGCCGGGCCTGTGCCGCCGCCGATCATGGTCGTCACGCCGCTCATCAGCGCCTCTTCGATTTGCTGCGGGCAGATGAAGTGGATATGCGTATCGATACCGCCTGCGGTAACGATCATGCCCTCGCCCGCAATCACTTCTGTGCCGGGACCAATCACGATGGTCACGCCCGGCTGGATATCCGGATTGCCGGCCTTGCCGATCCCCGCGATGCGTCCGCCCTTCAAGCCGATATCCGCCTTGACGATGCCCCAGTGGTCCACGATCAGCGCATTGGTGATGACGGTATCGACGCAGTCCTTTGCCATGCGCTGGCTCTGCCCCATGCCATCGCGAATCACCTTGCCGCCGCCGAACTTCACCTCCTCACCGTAGATCGTGAAGTCCTTCTCGACTTCGATCACGAGCCCGGTGTCGGCCAGGCGCACGCGGTCTCCGGTGGTCGGGCCAAACATCTCGGCATAGGCTTGCCTGGAGATCTTCACCATCACAGCGCTCCCATGACTTTGCCGTTGAAGCCGTAGACGATACGGTCACCATCGAGCGCCACCAGTTCCACGGTACGCGTCTGGCCCGGCTCGAACCGCACCGCGGTGCCGGCCGCGATATTGAGACGGAAGCCGCGCGCGGCTGCGCGGTCGAACGACAGTGCCGCATTGGTCTCGTAGAAATGGAAATGCGAGCCGACCTGGATCGGACGGTCGCCAGTATTGGCAACCGTCACGCTTACCGTGGACCGGCCGGCATTGAGTTCGATCTCACCATCGGCGGGCATCAGTTCACCGGGCATCATTGTCGTCTCCTCACGCAACCAGCAGGCCGGCACCGTACAGCGCCACCCCCGCTCCGGCCACGCGCGCGAGCCAGCCCGCACGATGGCGCAGGACCGTACCCGCGACAATGCCAAGGAGGTGCAGCACCATGGTCGCCACCGCGAAGCCGCCGACATAGGCCAGCACTGCGGGGGCCGCCGCGGCCGTAGCGGGCAGCTCGGCACCGTGGGCATAGCCATGGAACACAGCGAAGCTGCCCACGATTGCCATGCCGGCCCATGCCGGCAGCTTTGCGCGCATCGCTACCAGCACGCCGACCACCAGCAGCGAGGCGGCAATCATCGGCTCAACGGCTGGCAGCACCAGCCCGGACAGCCCCAGCGCGGCACCGGCCAGCATCAACGTAACGAAGGCGAGCGGCAGGCGCAGTGTCTCTGCAGCCGAGCGCGCGCCCAGTGCGCTCCAGACCCCCACTGCAGCCATCGCCAGCAAGTGATCGGCGCCGGTGAACGGATGCAGCAGTCCTGCCCACAGGCTGGCGGCAACGGTAGCGGCATCATGGCCCGGGTGGGCGAACGCGGAGACGGCAGCGAAGGACAGCGTGGCGCCCATGGCCAGGCGCGAGCATGCGAAACGTTTCATAGCGGCTCTCGGTGGATGTTGTTGGTGTTGTCAGATAATCGGATGGTGCACGGTGACAAGCTTTGTGCCATCCGGAAACGTCGCTTCGACCTGGATCTCGGGAATCATCTCGGCCACGCCATCCATCACGTCTTCGCGGCTCAGCACGGTGGTGCCTTCGTGCATCAGTTCGGCCACGGTGCGGCCATCGCGCGCGCCTTCCATGATTGCGGCAGTGATAAGCGCCACCGATTCCGGATAGTTGAGCTTGAGCCCGCGCGCGCGCCGACGTTCGGCCAGCAATGCGGCGGTGAAGATCAGCAGCTTGTCTTTCTCTCTCGGTGTCAGTTCCATCGTGGTTGTCCTTGTCGTTCTCGAATGCCTGATTCCTGATAGCTCATGTCGCCCACAGCCGCAGCGGCCGTGCCGGCACGCCGTGGATCGGCTCGCGCAGCGCGCTCCACGCGTCGACCAAAAGTTGCCTGACTGGCTCAATCTGCCGCCCCAGCACGCGCAGCAGCAGCATCGACTGCGCCGGTGACGACAGGCAGGTCACGCCTGCGCGCAGGTCCTCCGTGAGCGGCAGGCGCTCGGCCAGCGTCTCGGCAAGTTCCTGCGTGGCTGCGCTGCCCACCGCCCACAGCGTGCCCAGCACGGACATACCATCCAGCCCTGGCAACGCACCGCGCAACGGTGAGGCGGCGTCCAGATGCGATTGCTCGATCCATAACGCGCGCCCGTCGCAGCGCGCCTGCGTGTCGAGCCAGAGCGCGCCGCGCGCCCATTGCTCGCCGGACGCCTGCCGCCCGAGCACCACGGCATCCCAGCCGATGGCGCTGCCGCCCGACGCGATATCGAGTTCGGTCACGATGCGCGCGCGCGCATCGTCGAATACGATGTTCTCCTGCGGCAGCCAATCGAGCCGGGCGCCGTTATCCACGGTCAGCCGCACATGCTGGCACGCATCACGGCCGAGCGACTTGTACCACTTGGTGGCACCGGGCGTCGCGATCACCGCGTGCGCGCCGGCTTCCGCATGCAACGCGATATCGAGACTGTCGCCGCCCGCCACGCCTGCCGGCGGATGCAGGATGACGGCGTGGCAGATGCCGCCTTCGGGATAAAGCGGCTTCTGCACCATCAACGGTCCCTGGTGTTGGCGCAGGGCCAGCACGGTACGCTCGCCGCGTGCGGCAAAGCGCAGGCGCAAGCTGGCCTGCCATGAAGGCAGCATGGCGACGGTGGCGGGAAAATCAGGATGACGCATGGCTCGATGAGTAGACCGGCGACGCAGGGGGGGCGCGAGCCGCAGCAAGCGCCGCAGCGGATGCCGGAAATCATAGCGCGCCGGCCGCCGACGCGAAAGCGCAGCGCGCAGTACTCGCTGTCCCGCCTGGCACGCTTACACGGCAATCAGCTCCCGCACGCCATCCTGCTCCATATTGGCCCCCTCGCCCTTCGCCACGACTTCGCCGCGGCTCATGACCACGTAGTGATCGGCGATATGGCGCGCGAACTCGTAGTACTGCTCGACCAGCAGCACCGTCATGCCGAACTCGTCGACCAGCAGACGCAGCGCACGCCCGATGTCCTGGATGATCGACGGCTGGATGCCTTCGGTCGGCTCGTCGAGGATCAGCAGGCCCGGCTCGCTCATCAGCGCGCGGCCGATGGCAAGCTGTTGCTGCTGCCCGCCCGACAGGTCGCCGCCACGGCGCTGGCGCATGGTGCGCAGCACCGGGAACAACTGGTAGATGCGATCCGGTACGCCCGAAGGCCGCGCGCGGCTGGCGGCACCGATCAGCAAGTTCTCTTCCACTGTCAGCCGCGGAAAGATCTCGCGCCCCTGCGGCACGTAGGCAAGGCCGGCCGAAACTCGCTCATAGGGCGCCTTCTTCTCCAGCGCTCGGCCATCCCACTGGATGCTGCCGCTGCGCGTGGGCACCACGCCCATCAGGCACTTGAGCAAGGTGCTCTTGCCGACACCGTTGCGGCCCAGCAGCGTGGTCAGCTTGCCGCCCGGCACTTCGAAAGAGACGTTCCGCAAGATATGGCTGCCGCCATAGAACTGGTTCAGTGCATTGACCTGCAGCATGGCTATCTTCCCAGGTAGGATTCGATCACGCGTTCGTCGCGCTTGACGCTCTCCAGCGTGCCTTCCGCCAGCAAGCTGCCTTCGGCCAGCACCGTGACCTTGCCTTCGTCGCCGGCCAGCGCCGCGACAAATTCCATGTCGTGCTCGACCACCATCATCGAGCAGCTGCCGCGCAGGCTGTTCAGCAACGCGGCGAGCTGCATGGTTTCCTCATCGGTCATGCCGGCCACGGGCTCGTCCAGCAGCAGCAGTTGCGGCTGCTGCATCAGTAGCATGCCGATCTCCAGGCGCTGCTTCTGGCCATGCGACAGCAGTCCCGCCGGGCGGTAGGCCTCGTCCTCGAGACCGGTTAGCGCGAGTGTTTCTTCAATGCGCCGATGCCCTTCCCCCGTGAGCCGCGCGCGCAGCGACGACCACCAGCGCTTGTCGGCCTTCATCGCGAGTTCCAGGTTTTCCCAGACGGCATGCTGTTCGAACACCGTCGGCTTCTGGAACTTGCGGCCGATGCCGACCTGCGCGATGCGCGGCTCGGTCATGCGCATCAGGTCGATGGTCTGGCCCAGGAACACGCGGCCGCTGACATTGGCATTGCGCGGGCCGGTCTTGCCGGTGATGACATCCATCATCGTGGTCTTGCCCGCGCCGTTGGGGCCGATCACGCAGCGCAGCTCGCCGTGGTCGATCGACAGGCTCAGCTTGTTGAGCGCGCGAAAGCCGCCGAACTGCACCGTCAGGTCTTCAAGGTAGAGGATCGGACCATGCGACACATCGATCGTGCCGGGCTCCATCACGCGGCCCAGTCCCGTCGCATTGCCGCTTTCCGCCTGGCCGTATTCGAGCGCGGCATTCATGCTTCGCCTCCGGTGCGCCCCGCCACGGCAGGGCTGGATACAGGATCGTTCCCGGCCGCCGGCTCCGTGCGGCGGTTGCGCTCGCGCAGGCGCTTCAACAGGCCAATCACGCCATCAGGCAGGTACAGCGTGACCAGCACGAACATCGCGCCGAGCAGGAACAGCCAGTACTCGGCGAAGTAGGCCGTGAACATCGTCTTGGCGCCGTTGACGAGGAAGGCCCCGATCACCGGTCCGATCAGCGTGCCGCGGCCGCCAACCGCCACCCAGACAGCCATCTCGATCGAGTTGCCCGGCGACATCTCGCCCGGGTTGATGATGCCCACCTGCGGCACGTACAGCGCGCCGGCAATGCCGCACAGCACGGCCGAGAACGTCCAGACGAACAGCTTGTAGCCGAGCGGGTTGTAGCCCGAAAACATCACGCGCATCTCGGCATCGCGCACGGCGGTCACGACGCGGCCGAGCTTGGACGTGACGATGTAGCGGCAGGCCACGAATCCGGCGAGCAACGCCAGGAAGGTCAGCACGAACAGCGCGGTGCGTGTCTGCGGTGCGGCCACCGCATAACCGGCGATGCGCTTGAAGTCGGTGAACCCGTTGTTGCCACCGAAACCCGTTTCATTGCGGAAGAACAGCAGCATCGCCGCATACGTCATGGCTTGCGTGATGATCGACAGGTACACGCCCTTGATGCGCGAGCGAAACGCGAAGAAGCCGAACAGCCAGGCCAGCACTCCCGGCACCAGCACCACGAGCAGCAACGCATAACCCAGGTGCTCGGTGCCGTGCCAGAACCAGGGCAGCTCCTTCCAGTCGAGGAACACCATGAAGTCCGGCAGGTCGCTCTTGTACACGCCTTCACGGCCGATCGAGCGCATCAGGTACATGCCCATTGCGTAGCCGCCCAGCGAGAAGAACAAGCCATGGCCAAGACTCAGGATGCCGCAGTAGCCCCACACCAGATCCAGCGCAATGGCGGCCAGCGCATAGCACATGATCTTGCCGATCAGCGTCAGCGCATAAGCCGACAGGTGCAGCGGATGGCCCTCAGGCACCAGCAGCGCGCACACCGGCACGCCGATGGCAACCACCACCGTCAAGGCCACCAGCAAAGTCCAACCGCGCCCGGTGAACAGCGGCTGACGTTCGGGCACGGCAAGCCGAAATTGCGTGGCCGGCGAATTGGAATGAAAGCTCTGCATCATGCCTCCGCGCTGCGCCCCTTGAGCGCGAAAAGTCCCTGCGGCCGCTTCTGGATAAACAGCACGATCAGCACCAGGACAAAGATCTTGGCCAGCACCGCGCCGTAGAACGGCTCGATGAACTTGTTGATGATGCCGAGCCCGAACGCGCCGACGATCGTGCCCGCCAGCTGCCCGACGCCACCCAGCACCACGACCATGAACGAATCGATGATGTAAGCCTGGCCCAGGTCCGGGCCGACATTGCCGATCTGCGACAGCGCGCAGCCACCCATGCCGGCAATGCCCGCGCCGAAGGCAAAGGCGTAGCTGTCCACCTTCCACGTGCGCACGCCCACGCAGGCGGCCATGGTGCGGTTCTGCGTGGTGGCGCGCACGAACAGGCCAAGGCGCGTACGATTGAGCACGGCCCAGGCAACGGCCACTACGGCCAGCGCGAACAGGATGATGACGATGCGGTTGTACGGGATCACCAGGCCCGGCATCCATTCGACGCCGCCGCTCATCCAGGCCGGGTTGGCCACTTCCACGTTCTGCGCGCCGAACAGCGTGCGCACGGCCTGCATCAGCAGCAGGCTCACGCCGAACGTGGCCAACAGCGTCTCCAGCGGACGGCCATAGAGATGGCGCAGCACCAGGCGTTCCAGCACGAAACCGACGATACCCGCGGCGAGGAACGAGACCGGCAGCGCTGCGGGCAGATACCAGTCGAACGCGCCGGGCGCGTAGGTGCGGAACAGCGTCTGCACGACGTAGGTGGCATACGCGCCGATCATCAGGAACTCGCCGTGCGCCATGTTGATGACGCCGATCAGGCCATAGGTGATCGCCAGGCCCAGCGCCGCCAGCAGCAGCACGCTACCCAGGCTCAGGCCGGCGAACAGGTTGCCGATCAGGTCGGCGCGGCGCTGGTCGCTGCGCAATGCATCGAGTGCCTGCTGCGCGGCCACGCGTACTTCGACATCCGGTTCGCGGTACTTGCCATCGCTGCCCCGTTCGACCAAGGGCGCCAGCTTCTGGCGGCTTTGCGGATTGCTGTCGCGGCCCAGGATGCCAATGGCCTCGAGCCGCGCGTCACGCTGTGCCTTGTCGCCGGCGTTCGTCTCCTCGGCCAGCACGGTGGTGGCCCAGATCACGTCCAGCCGTGCGCGCAGGCCGGGATCGGCCTCCACCTTGCGCGCGGCTTCCACGCCGGCGCGCGAGGCACTTTCGGGCTGGTCGTACAGCGTATTGATGGCCTGCGAGCGCACCGCGATATCGGGCGACTGCAACTGCAGACCGCTCGCGGCGCTGTCCACGATGGCGCGCAGGCTGTTGTTCAGGGTCAGCGATTCCAGCTCGCCGGCCTTGACCGTGACCGGCTTGCCGGTGATCGCATCGACGGTCTTGTCGCCTTCCTGGCGCACCATGCCCACCGACGGGGCGTACTGAAGCGAATCGTCCTGCAGCGCCTTGAGGATGGGGCCGGCCTGCTCGGGAGGAGCCTTGGCCAGCGCGGACAGGGCCGCGGTCTTGGCATCGAAATCGTCCTCGGCCAATGGCTTGAGGTCGGCCTGCGTCAGTGCGCCTGCGGCGGCCGCCCATAGCGGCGCGGCAAGCAGCAGCGCAGCCAGCATGGCGCGCAGCCATGATATGGCGATCTTCGGTAACGATTGGGACATAGGTGCTGGCGAATGAGCGGCGCGTGGTCGCGACCTGTTTTCTCTTGGATCAGGAGACCGGCAGGGACGCGCACCGCCGGCCACGAAGAGCCGGCGATGCACGCCTGCCAGGGTGTGGCACGCTGCCTTACATCACCTTGTCCGGCTTCCCTTCGTTGCCGGAGATGAACGGGCTCCACGGCTGCGCGCGGATGGGCTTGGCGGTCTTCCACACCACGGTGAACTGCCCGTCGCCCTTCACTTCGCCGATCATCACCGGCTTGAACAGGTGATGGTTGTCGCCCATGGTCAGCGTGAAGCCGTCCGGCGCCTTGAAGGTCTGGCCATACATGGCCGCGCGCACCTTGTCGGGATCGGTCGTGCCGGCCTTCTTCACGGCCTGTGCCCACATATGGATGCCGACATAGGTGGCCTCCATCGGGTCATTGGTCACCCGCTTGTCGCCGCCGGGCAGGTTGTTCGCCTTGACCCAGGCTGCCCACTGCTTCTTGAACGCTTCGTTCTCGGGGTTCTTGACCGACATGAAGTAGTTCCATGCGGCCAGGTGACCCACCAGCGGCTTGGTATCGATGCCGCGCAGTTCTTCTTCGCCCACGGAGAAGGCCACCACCGGCACGTCCTTGGCCTTCAGGCCCGCATTGCCGAGTTCCTTGTAGAACGGCACGTTGGAGTCGCCGTTGATGGTGGAGATCACGGCGGTCTTGCCGCCCTGCGAGAACTTCTTGATGTTGGCGACGATGGTCTGGTAGTCGCTATGGCCGAACGGGGTGTAGACCTCTTCGATATCCTTGTCGGCCACGCCCTTGCTCTTCAGGAACGCGCGCAGGATCTTGTTGGTGGTGCGCGGATAGACGTAGTCGGTGCCGAGCAGGAAGAAACGCTTGGCGCCGCCGCCTTCCTTGCTCATCAGGTACTCGACCGCCGGAATGGCCTGCTGGTTGGGTGCTGCGCCGGTGTAGAAGACGTTCTTGGACATCTCCTCGCCTTCATACTGCACCGGGTAGAACAGCAGCGAGTTCAGCTCTTCATAGACCGGCAGCACGGACTTGCGCGACACCGAAGTCCAGCAGCCGAACGTGACCGCAACCTTGTCCTTGGTGATCAGCTGGCGCGCCTTCTCGGCGAACAGCGGCCAGTTCGACGCCGGATCCACGACCACCGGCTCCAGCTTGCGGCCGAGCACGCCACCGCTCTTGTTGATCTCGTCGATGGTCATCAGCGCGACGTCCTTGAGCGACGTCTCCGAGATGGCCATGGTGCCGGACAACGAATGCAGGATGCCGATCTTGATCGGGTCCTTGGACTGCGCCATCGCCAGCGGGCTCGCGCCGATCATGGCCGCGGCGGCTACCGCCGACAGCTTCAGCATGTCACGTCGTTTCATTGCAGCTCCCAGTTTGTCGTTTGGTTACGGGACTCAACGCTCCCCGGGTGGTGCATCCGCAACTACCGTGCCATGGCTCGCCAGGACATCGACGGATGGCCAGACGCCGCCGGGGCGACCGGCAAGAGACAATTCCAGGGAGATACCGCGCGAAAGCACCATGCTGGTGCCGGACGGGAACGAACGAGACGCACCGCGCGCGTGCACGGCGCAATCGGGTGCAAGCGAGGCCGAGGGCACGCCGGCGCCGAAAATGGGAAGGCGCCGGGAGGAATGCCGCGCCACGGTGCGCGATGCACCGCCACAAACAAGAACGGGGCCCGAAGGCCCCGTTGTCTATCGTCCAGAGACGATTACTTCATCATCCACGGCATCATGTTCGCGTTCATGTTGTGCATGATCCAGAGCGAGCCGGCCAGCACGATGAACAGGATCAGCAGCGTGAACAGGAACGACATCACGTTCCAGCGCTGTTCCTTCGAACCATCCATATGGAGGAAGTACTTCAGGTGCACGACGACCTGCACCGCGGCCATGCCGAGGATGATCAGCAGGGTCGTGCCGCGGTCCATGGTGCCGTCCATCACGATCTTGAACGGGATGACGGTCAGGATCACCGCCAGCACGAAGCCGATCACATAGGACTTGAAGCTGCTGTGGCCGTGCGACTCGGCGTGGGCCGATGCTGCGTGTTGCTGAGCCATTTACATTGCCCCCATCAGGTAGACCACGGTGAAGACGCCGATCCACACGACGTCCAGGAAGTGCCAGAACAGGCTGAGGCAGTTCAGGCGCTTGGACATGGTCGGGGTCAGGCCCTTCTTGCTGACTTGCCACATCAGGACCAGCATCCACACCATGCCGCTTGCGACGTGCAGGCCGTGGGTGCCCACCAGCGTGAAGAACGACGACAGGAACGCGCTGCGGCTGGGGCCGGCGCCTTCGGCGATCAGGTGATGGAATTCATTGATTTCCATGTACATGAACGCGGCGCCCAGCGCGAACGTGATAGCCAGCCAGACCAGCACCCGCACTTTCGAGCGGTTCTGCAGCGAGATCATCGCGAAGCCGTACGTGATCGACGAGAACAGCAGGATGAAGGTCTCGGTCAGCACGTAGTTGAGCTCGAACAGCTCCTTGCCCGACGGGCCACCCGCCACTTCGCCGCGCAGGACGGCGAACGCGGCGAACAGGCACGCGAACAGGATGCAGTCGCTCATCAGGTACAGCCAGAAACCAAAGATGGTGTTCTCGCTGGTGTCGTGGTGCGCGTGGTCGTGCGTGTCGTCATGCGAGTGCGCATGAGCCGGGGCTTGCGCCGCCCCGAAGCGATCAAGGACTTCTGTCGACATGGTTATCAGGCCTGCGAAGCAATGCGCTGCAGTTGGCGCGTTTCAATCTGCTCGACCTCGGCGGCCGGCACGTAGTAGTCGATGTGGTCATCGTTGGCGCGGCGGATGAACGACACCACCATGCCAACCAGGCCCACGGCGGCAAGCCACCAGATGTGCCAGACCAGGGCAAAGCCCAGCACCAGGCTGAACAGGCCCATCCAGAAACCGGCGCCGGTGTTCTTCGGCATGTGGATCTGCTCGTAGCCGCTGGTCGGGATGGTTTCGCCACGCGCCTTCATATCGGCGAACGCGTCCAGGTCACGCACCACCGGGGTGTGCGCGAAATTGTAGAACGGCGGCGGCGACGAAGTTGCCCATTCCAGCGTGCGGCCACCCCACGGGTCGCCGGTCACGTCGGCCAGCTTCTTGCGGTCGCGGATCGACACGACGATCTGCAGCACCTGGAAGAAGATGCCCAGCGCCACGAACACCACGCCGACCACGGCCAGGTACAGCCACGGCGTCCAGGCCGGGTTGTCGGTGTGGTTCAGGCGACGGGTCATGCCCATCAGGCCCAGCACGTACAGCGGCATGAAGGCGAAATAGAAGCCCACCAGCCAGCACCAGAAGGCGTACTTGCCCAGACGCTCGTTCAGCTTGAAGCCGAACGCCTTCGGCCACCAGTAGGTGATGCCCGCCAGGTAGCCGAACAGCACGCCGCCGATGATCACGTTGTGGAAGTGGGCGATCAGGAACAGGCTGTTGTGCAGCACGAAGTCGGCTGCCGGCACGGCCATCAGCACGCCGGTCATGCCGCCGATCACGAAGGTGATCATGAAGCCCAGCGTCCACAGCACCGGCGTGGTCATCTGCACGCGGCCACGGTACATCGTGAACAGCCAGTTGAAGATCTTCACCCCGGTCGGGATGGAGATGATCATGGTCGTGATACCGAAGAACGCGTTGACGTTCGCACCGGAGCCCATCGTGAAGAAGTGGTGCAGCCACACGATGAACGACAGCACCATGATGGCCGCGGTCGCGTACACCATGCCCTTGTAGCCGAACAGCTTCTTGCCCGAGAACGTAGCGATGACTTCAGAGAAGATACCGAACGCCGGCAGGATCAGGATGTACACCTCGGGGTGGCCCCAGATCCAGATCAGGTTCACGTACATCATGGCATTGCCGCCGCCATCGTTCGTGAAGAAATGCATGTCGAAGTAGCGGTCCAGGCCCAGCAGTGCCAGCGACACCGTCAGCACCGGGAAGGCGGCCACGATCAGCACGTTGGTGCACAGGGCGGTCCAGGTGAACACCGGCATGCGCATCAGGGTCATGCCCGGGGCGCGCATCTTCAGGATGGTCACGAGGAAGTTCACGCCGGTCAGCAGCGTGCCCAACCCTGAAATCTGCAAGGACCAGAGGTAGTAGTCCACCCCCACGCCCGGGCTGAAGTCCAGGCCGGACAGCGGCGGGTAAGCGAGCCAGCCGGTCTTGGCGAATTCGCCAACGCCCAGCGAGACGTTCACCAGCATGGCGCCCGACACGAACAGCCAGAACGACAGCGTGTTCAGGAACGGGAAGGCCACGTCGCGCGCACCGATCTGCAGGGGCACCACGAGGTTCATCAGGCCCGTCATCAGCGGCATGGCCACGAAGAAGATCATGATCACGCCGTGGGCGGTGAAGATCTGGTCGTAGTGTTCCGGCGGCAGGACGCCGTGGGCACCGTTGGTAGCAAGCGCCAGCTGCATGCGCATCATGAGCGCGTCGGAAAAGCCGCGCAGCAGCATGACCAGCGCGACCAGGCAGTACATCACGCCGATCTTCTTGTGATCGACGGAAGTGAACCACTCATTCCAGAGGTAGCCCCACTTCTTGAAATACGTGATCGCGCCTAGCAGCGCAGCGCCGCCGAGGGCGACACCGGCCAGTACGACCATGATGATCGGCTCATGAAACGGAATCGCCGACAAACTCAATTTGCCAAACATCATTGCTCCTAGGATTGCGCGCCCAGCGCCGGCTTGGCCGGCGTGGCCATGGACACCCGCTCTTCGCCGAGCGTGTTACGCGACGTGCAGATCGGGCCGCCATCGAAACCCTCGCGGGCCATGGCATGGCCGTCGTTGCCCATGTATTGGTGCAGGACGCCGGTGAACAGGCCGTCTTCGACCTTGCCGTAGTAGGCAACCGGCTCCGCTTCGCTCGGCTGCGCCAGGACCTTGTAGTCCGCGCTGGCGAGCTGACGTTCGGAGGCGCGCACCTTGGCGACCCACGCGTCGAACTCGAAGTTCGACATGGCCGTCGCCTTGAACTTCATGCCCGAGAAGCCGCCGCCGCTGTAGTTGGCGGACATGCCGTCATACGTGCCGGCTTCGTTGGCAATCAGGTGCAGCTTGGTCTCCATCCCCGCCATCGCGTAAACCTGGCTGCCCAGTTGCGGGATGAAGAACGAATTCATGATTGAATCGGAGGTGATCTTGAAGTTCACCGGCGTGCCCACCGGGAACGCGATCTGGTTGACCGTCGCGATCTTCAGTTCCGGATAGATGAACAGCCACTTCCAGTTCATCGCCACCGCCTCGACGGTGATCGGCTTCTGTTTCGATTCGAGCGGCTTGTACGGGTCCAGGTCGTGCGAAGACTTCCACGTGATGATGCCCAGCGCGATGATGATCAGGCAGGGAATCAGCCACACCACGACTTCGATCGCGGTCGAGTGCGACCAGTCGGGTTCATAGCGTGCCGAGGTATTGCTTGCGCGGTACTTCCAGGCGAACACCAGCGTCAGGATGATCACCGGCACCACCACCAGCAGCATGAGCCAGGTGGCGATCAGGATGATGCCTTTGATGTCGACGCCTACCTGCCCCTTCGGGTCGAGCAGCGTCATGTTGCAGCCGGCGAGCAGCAAGAGCAGGCCGAGGCTTGGCAGGGACCGCGTCCACCGCGGCAGTATGGGTTTCTTCATGTCACGACTGGTTTGGTTAGGCCGCGCTTGGGCAAAGCGTGGCTTCACCGCCTGATGCCGGAAGCAAGAGGCGTTGGGCTGAGGGAAAACCTGAAGGACGTGTCCTTAGCTGGCGTTGGGGTCTGGCGGACTTAACGCCGGATGACCATGCGGCCTGACAACGCCATGAACACGGAAGGACAACTGACGACTGCGCGAGCGGCTCGCCTTAGGCGGGGGCACTGCGGCAATTGATGGCCGAAACCGCGAACGGTCCCGGCTCGAAACTGCGGCCGGGTAGCGTTGAACCACGAGGTTTTTGCACTTCCCGGCAAGCCTGCCTTGTGGGCAAGCGCGGTTTCCGGCCGGAATGCGCAACACGTAAAACATCGTGGGCGCGACTGTACCGCAATGCAGCATTACGGGTAAACCCAACAGCACAGAACACACTGTTCAGAAAATCGGACAATTCTTAAAAGCGTCGTTCGCGCCGCTAAAAATGTGTTGCAACATCCTCATTAACGTTAAAAACCGAAAAAAACCGCCGGACGGCGGTTTTTTTCTTCCTGTATCAACAAAACAACAATGGCTCAGCCGTAGCGGCGGCTAATCGACTCCGCCACGCACACCGGACGGTCGCTGCCCTCGCGCTCGATCGTCACTTCCCAGGTCGACTGGGCGCCCACCAGTTCAGGCGACTTGGGCAGCGGGTCGAGCCGCTCGACCTTCAGCAGTTTGATACGCGCGCGCAGCTTGCTGCCCACGGGCACCGGCGCGGTGAAGCGCACGCGGTTCAGGCCGTAGTTCACGCCGATCTTCGACGGCATGTGCAGCGCGTTGTGCATGAACTTGGGTACCAGCGACAGCGTCAGGAAGCCATGCGCGATCGGGCCACCGTAAGGCGATTCCTTTTTGGCGCGCTCCACGTCGACGTGGATCCACTGGTGGTCGCCGGTCGCCTCGGCAAACAGGTTTACCTGCTCCTGGGTGATCTCCATCCAGTCGCTGATGGCGACCTCCTGTCCTTGCAGGCTTTCCAGTTCTTCGAGCGATGCGATGGTGCGCATGTCCGTTATCTCCTCGTTGTTTAGGTTGGGGGCGATCTCAGGCGGGGCGCCGGCCGTACATGCCCATGCCTTTGACCGTGCAGACCAGTTCGCCGCGCTGGTTGGTGGCTTCCCATTGGGTATGGACGACACCGCGATCCGGCTTGGATTGCGATGGCCGGGAATCCAGCACATTGAGCACGACAGTCAGCGTGTCGCCGGCATAGACCGGCTTGAGCCAGCGGATCTCGTCGACGCCCGGCGAACCCATGCTCGCCGACTTGCCGGTGCTGCTCAGCACCAGCAGGCGCATCATGATCGAGCACGTCATCCAGCCGCTCGAAATCAGGCCGCCATAGATACTTTTGGCCGCGGCCTCCTTGTCGATATGGAATGGCTGCGGGTCATACTGGCGGGCAAAGCCGAGGATCTCTTCCTCGGTGACGAGGTAGGAGCCGAGTTCGCGGCGGCTGCCGACTGCAAAGTCCTCGAAATACAGCATCGGTCATATCTCCGTTGTCGCTGACTTTTGACTTGTCATCGCGATATTCGCATGGCAGGTAACGGCGTGCGTCCGTATTTGCCGAACCCGCCCCTAACTGCGCGCAAAGAAAAAAACCGCGCCTGGACTACGGCGCGGTTTCGACTGGGGCATTGACTCGATCAGGCAGCTTGCTGGAAGCTTGCCTGGGCGGCAAACCGTCCCAGGTGGTGATCGACGTCACCGAACGTGGTGTTGATAAGCGTCAGGCGCTTGAACATGTGCGCGGCCGGCAGTTCGTTGGTCACGCCCATGCCGCCGTGGATCTGCACGGCCTCCTGGCCGACGTAGCGCGCGGCCTGGCCAACGCGGGCCTTGGCAGCCGATACGTAGCGGCGGCGCTCTTCCGGCGTCGACTCTTCAAAGCGGGCTGCGGCCAGCAGCGTGATCGAGCGGGATTGTTCGGCCTGGATAAACATCTCGACCATCCGATGCTGCAGCGCCTGGAAGCGCGCGATCACCACGCCGAACTGCTGGCGCTGCTTGGCGTAATCGAGCGTTGCGGCGTTGAGCGTGTCCATCACGCCCACGGCCTCGGCGCACAGCAGCACCGCGGCGTAGTCGGCCACCTGCTCGACCTGCTCGAAGGCCTTGCCAGCTTCGCCCAGCAATTGCGCCGGGGCATCCTGGAACGTGACATCGGCCGCGCGCAGGTTGTCGATGGTGCGGTAGTCCTTGATGCTGACGCCGGCGCCCCTGGCGTCGACCAGGAACAGCGAGATGCCGTCACGATCTGCGTCCGCCCCCCCGGTGCGTGCCGACACGATCAGCTTGTCGGCCTGGCCGCCATGCAGCACCACGGTCTTGCGGCCGTTGAGCTTGCCGTCGCGCGCGGTGACGCGCACGTTGTTCAGCTCATAGCGCGCCTGCGGCTCGTTGAACGCCACCGCGAGCTTCAGTTCGCCACCGGCCACTTGCTCCAGCAGCGCTTCCTGGCCACCGGCCAGGCCCAGGGCATAAGCGCCCACGACGGTCGCCAGGTACGGCTCGACGACCAGGCCGCGGCCCAGTTCTTGCTGCACCACCATCATGTCCAGCGCCTTGCCGGAGAAGCCGCCCTGCGCTTCCGGCACCGGCAGCGCGGTCAGGCCGAGCTCGACGATCGAGCCCCAGGCGGATTCGCCATAGCCAGTCTCGCTCTCATAGCGCTTCTTGCGCGACTCGAAATCGTAGTCCTTGTCGATGAAACGGCGTACGGCGTCAGCCAGCTGCTTTTGTTCGTCGCTGAGATTGAAGTTCATGTTCCGTGTCTCCTCACAGCCCCAGGATCATCTGGCTGATGATGTTGCGCTGGATTTCGTTGGACCCGCCGTAGATGGAGGTCTTGCGATAGTTGAAGTAGTAGGCGGCCAGCGGGGCGGCATCGTCGTAGCCGGTCACCGCGTGCTCGTGCTCGCACTCCAGGTAGGCGGGGTCGAACGGCTGGGCGTACGGGCCAACGGCTTCGACCATCAGTTCCGTCAGCATCTGCTGGATCTCGGTGCCCTTGATCTTCAGCATCGAGGCTTCCGGGCCGGGGCCCTTGCCCGCGGCTTCGCTCGACACCACGCGCAGCACGGTGATCTCCAGCGCCATCAGTTCGATTTCCAGCGCGGCGACCTTGGCGCCGAACACCGGATCTTCCAGCAGGGGCTTGCCGTTCTTCTGCTGCTGGCGCGCCACCCGCTTCAGGAAGCCCAGCTCGCGCTTGGAATTGCCGACGCGGGCAATGCCGGTGCGCTCGTGGCCGAGCAGGTACTTGGCGTAGGTCCAGCCCTTGTTCTCGTCGCCGACGCGGTTTTCCACTGGTACCTTGACGTTGTCGAAGAACACTTCGTTCACCTCATGCTCTTCGTCGAGCATGATGATCGGACGCACGGTGATGCCCGGCGTCTTCATGTCGATCAGCAGGAACGAGATGCCCTCCTGCTTCTTGGCCTCGGGATCGGTGCGCACCAGGCAGAAGATCATGTCGGCGTGCTGGCCGAGCGTGGTCCAGGTCTTCTGGCCGTTGACGATGTAGTGCTTGCCGTCGGAGGTCAGCTCCGCGCGGGTCTTGACCGATGCCAGGTCGGAGCCCGAGCCAGGCTCCGAGTAGCCCTGGCACCACCAGTCGGTGCAGTCCAGAATGCGCGGCAGGTAGTACGACTTCTGCTGTTCGTTGCCGTACTTCATGATCACGGGCGCGACCATGGCAACGCCGAAGGGCAGCACGCCGGGAGCGCCGACGCGGGCGTTTTCCTCGTCCCAGATATGGCGCTGCGTGGCGTTCCAGCCGGTGCCGCCGTATTGCACGGGCCAGTGCGGTGCCGACCAGCCCTTGCCCGCCAGGATCTTGTGCCAGCGCACCAGGTCGTCGCGATTGGGCCGGCGATGGTTCAGCACCTTGCCGCGGATATCCGCCGGCAGATTGGCTTCCAGCCAGCTACGCACTTCCTCGCGGAAGGCGTTGTCGGACGCCGAGTAATTGAGATCCATGCCCGTCTCCAGTGATGCCGGCACGGTGCCGGCAAGTAGTTCTGCCTGCGCGTCTTGCGCCGACAACCACGGGCACAGGACGCAATTCAGTGAGCCGTCTGCTTCAATGCATCCGGCACCACGAGCGGGATCGTTTCAATGCCCTCTTCCGCCAGCGCCTGCACCTCTTCCGGGGAAGCCGAACCGCGGATGCCGCGCTCCGGTGCCTCGTCGTAATGCATGCGCCTGGCCTCCTCGGCAAAGCGGTCGCCAACGTCCTCGGTCTGCGCCATCACCTGCCGAACGGCCTTCATATAGGCCGCCTGCAAGGCTTCCAGGGCGGCCGGCGCTGGCGCCGCCTGCCCTGCCTTCGCGTGGCCGCGCTGCACCGGCGTCGCGCCCGAGAGATTCAGGCGCGGCGCGCTCGGCAGCCGACTCACCGCGTGGTCACCGCAGACCGGGCATTGGACGAGGTCACTTGCGATTTGCGACTGCGCATCATCCTCGGAGGAAAACCAGCCCTCGAAACGATGGTCTTGCGCACAACGCAGGTCGAGCACCTTCATGATCTTTCCAGCCCGTCAAAGGCAATAGTATCTGTGAATCGAAATTTTGTGAACGGTCGTGCTAATTTTTCCCCAAAGGGATTTCCCGCATCTATGTGTCGCGAGAAGCACATCGCTCCGTTCTTTGGCCGGCTATCGCCGTTTTTCTTCAGCGCTTCAGGATGGAAGCGGCTGCTCGCCGGGCTGCCAGACCCCAGAGATTACCTTCTCCAGCCAGAACGCGCCGATGATGGTCTTGACATCGGTAATGCGGCCCTGACGCACCCAGTCGAGCACCCGGCCGGCCGGGACGATGAAGGTTTCGAGAAACTCGCCGTCATCGAGCTTCGCCTGGCCCGCGGTCAGGTCGCGCGCAAGGAACACGTCGATAAATTCGGTGGAGTACGAAATGACGGGATGGATGCGAGTCAGGTAATCCCAGCGCGCGGCGCTATAGCCGGTCTCCTCTTCCAGCTCGCGCTCGCCGCAGCGCAGCGCGCCCTCTTGCGGGTCCAGCTTGCCGGCTGGGAATTCGAGCATGACTTCGCCTACCGGGTAGCGGAACTGACGCTCCATCAGCACGGTGCCATCGTCGAACAGCGGAATCATCATGACCGCGCCGGGATGTACGACGTACTCGCGGCCGGTCTGCTTGCCGTCGGGCAGGCGGACGATGTCTTGCTTCAGCGTGAGGAATTTGCCGCGATGGACGGTCGCCGAAGCAACGCAGACTTCCTTCAGCCCTGCATCGCCTTCAGGCGGGGCTAGGTGGTCCTGGGTCTTTTCCGTCATGAGCGCTCCGGGTGATTGGCACGCCCGGCGGCTTTATGACCGGCTTCAGGCCGTGCGGTGTTTGACGAGGTACTGCCAGGTAAAGCCGGGGAAGGCGAACACCAGCATCATGCACGCCGTAATGGCGTAGAACTGCCAGCCCTGCGGGAAGGCGTTGCCGAGGCTCGCCTCCACCGCAAAGCCGGCCAGGCCGGCCGCCAGATACAGGCAGATCAGTTCCACCAGCCGCAGCCACAGGGGCTTGCGGCTCCAGCGCAGCGGGATCACCGCGAACAGGCGCTGGTTGATGAACGGCAGGTTGGCACAAACCAGTGCCAGCAAGATGACAAACCAGCCGCCCGTCGGGGAACTCATGCCTTGCTGCCTCTTGCGTTCAGGAGGCCAGCGTTGCGCGGATGGCCTGGTAGCACAGGTTCATCAGCGCAGCCGGGAAGATGCCCAGCAGGATCACTGCCGCGCCGTTCAGGCTCAGCACCGAACGCAGGCCGGTGGTAGCCTCGAGCGGCTCTTCGCCGACCGGTGCATCGAAGTACATCAGCTTGACCACGCGCAGGTAGTAGAAGGCACCGATCAGCGAGAACAGCACCGCCACCACGGCCAGCCAGGTCATGCCCGACTTCACCACGGCCTCAAGCACGGCCAGCTTGGCGTAGAAGCCCACGGTCGGCGGAATGCCGGCCAGCGAGAACATCATCACCAGCATCAGGAACGCGAACCATGGATTGCGGCGCGACATGCCCTTCAGGTCTTCCAGCGTTTCCGCCTCGAAGCCCTTCGTGGTACGCAGCAGGATCAGGCCGAAGGTGCCCAGCGTGGTCAGCAGGTACGTGACCGAGTAGAACATCGACGCGCTGTAGGCGTTCGCCGCGCCATCCACCTTGTTGGCCACCACGCCGGACAGCATGCCCAGCAGGATGAAGCCCATGTGCGAGATGGTCGAGTAAGCCAACATCCGCTTCAGGTTGGTCTGGACGATGGCGGTCAGGTTGCCGATGGCCAGCGACAGGACGGCCAGCACCACCAGCATGGTCTGCCAGTCAGCGGCCAGCGGCAGCAGGCCTTCGACCAGTACCCGCAGGATCAGCGCGAATGCCGCCACCTTCGGGCCGCCGGCGATCAGCAGCGTCACCGCGGTCGGCGAACCCTGGTAGATGTCCGGAATCCACATATGGAACGGCGCGGCGCCAAGCTTGAACGACAAGCCGGCGACGATGAAGACCACGCCAAACGCCAGCATGGTGGTATTGACGCGGCCCGACTCGACCACGCGGAACACTTCGCCCAGGTTCAGCGAACCGGTCGCACCGTACATCATCGAGATGCCGTACAGCAGGAAGCCCGAAGCCAGCGCGCCCAGCACGAAGTACTTCATGGCCGATTCCGACGTCACGCGGCTTTCGCGGCGCAGTGCCACCAGCGCGTAGGACGACAGCGACAGCAGTTCCAGGCCCAGGTACAGGGTCAGGAAGTTGTTGCCGGTGATCATGACGATCTGGCCGCCGAGCGCGAACAGCGAGAGCTGGTAGAACTCGCCCGCGTACATGTCGCGGTCCGCCAGGTAGCGGCGGGTGTAGACCAGCGTCATGAACAGGCCGGCCGAGCAGAATGCCGACAGCACATTGGCCAGCGGATCGATCACGACCAGGTTGGCAAACGCGTAGTGCGTTTCGCCGGTCGATGCGTTGATGCCGAACCAGACCGTCAGCACCAGCGTGAACAGCAGCGACAGCGGGTAGGCGACGCTTGGCTTGCCCTTGCCGCGGGCAAGGTCGATCCAGTTGACCGCGGCGATCGACACCGCGAGGAAAATAATCGGCGCCACGGAGGCGAGAGTCGAGGACGGTTGCATAGTGTTATCTCTCCCCGATTACAGCTTCGACTGCGCCACGTGGGACAGCAGGTTGACCACCGACGCGTGCATCACGTCGGTGAAGGGCTTCGGGTGCAGGCCCATGTACAGCGTCATGATGGCGAGCAGGCCCAGCATCAGGAATTCGCGCTTGTTCAGGTCCACCAGTTCGCGGACGTGCTGGTGCACGATGTCGCCGAAGATCACGCGCTTGACCATCCACAGCGAATAGGCAGCGCCGAGGATCAGGGCGGTGGCCGCGAGCAGGCCGATCCAGAAGTTGTACTCGACCGAACCCAGGATCACCATGAACTCGCCAACGAAACCGGAGGTCGCGGGCAGGCCGCAGTTGGCCATCGCGAAGAACACCGACAGCGCGGCAAATTTCGGCATGGTGTTCACCACGCCGCCGTAGTCGGCGATCTGGCGCGAGTGCACGCGGTCGTACAGCACGCCGATGCACAGGAACATGGCGCCCGAGATGAAGCCGTGCGAGATCATCTGCACGATGCCGCCTTCGATGCCGATTTCATTGAAGATGAAGAAACCGAGCGTCACGAAGCCCATGTGCGCAATCGACGAGTACGCCACCAGCTTCTTCATGTCGGCCTGCACCAGCGCCACCAGGCCGATGTAGATGACGGCGATCAGCGAGATGGTAATGATGAACGCGGACAGCGAATGGCTTGCATCCGGCGCGATCGGCAGCGAGAAGCGCAGGAAGCCGTAGGCGCCCAGCTTCAGCATGATCGCGGCCAGCACCACGGAACCGCCGGTCGGCGCCTCGACGTGGGCGTCGGGCAGCCAGGTGTGCACCGGCCACATCGGCACCTTGACGGCGAATGCCATGAAGAAGGCGATGAACAGCGCGATCTGCTCGTTCATCGACAGCTTGGCCTGGTGCCATTGCAGGATTTCGAAGGTACCGGTCTTGTTGTACAGGTACAGCAGCGCGATCAGTGTCAGCAGCGAGCCCAGCAGCGTGTACAGGAAGAACTTGAAGGCCGCGTACACACGGTTCGGGCCGCCCCACACGCCGATGATGATGTACATCGGGATCAGCGTGGCTTCGAAGAACACGTAGAACAGCATGCCGTCCAGCGCGCAGAACACGCCGACCATCACGCCCGACAGGATCAGGAACGCAGCCATGTATTCGGCCACGCGTTCGGTGATCACTTCCCAGGCCGAGATCACGACGATCACGGTGATGAAGGCGGTCAGCACGACGAACCACATCGAGATGCCGTCAACGCCCAGGTAGTACTGGATGTTGAAGCGCTCGATCCAGGACGACTTCTCCACGAACTGCATCGCAGCGGTGGATTTGTCGAAGTGGAACACCAGCGGCAGCGTGACGATGAAGCTGACGATCGAGCCGAACAGCGACATCCACCTCACGTAGCAGGCGCTGCGGTCCGAGCCCGAGGCCAGTATCAGCAAGCCGAAGAAGATAGGCAGCCAGATTGCGAAAGACAGAACCATTTCTTTGTTTTCCTTACTCGGTGCCTATCACTTGGTGCCGATCACGCCGGTTACGGTGAGCGTCAGCAGCGCCAGCATGCCCACGATCATCGCGAATGCGTAGTGGTAGATGTAACCCGATTGCAGGTAGCGGCTGGCGGCGGCGAACGAGGCCACCACGCGCGCCGAACCATTGACGAACAGGCCGTCGATAAAGCTCTGGTCGCCACCCTTCCACAGGCCGGTGCCCAGCAGGCGGGCACCGCGTGCGAACACGGCCTGGTTGATGTCGTCCATGTAGTACTTGTTCTCAAGCAGCGTGTACACGCCCGAGAAGCGGTTCTTGATCGCCTCGGGGATGTCCGGGCGCTTCATGTAGAAGAACCATGACAGCACCACACCGGCAATCGCCAGCCACAGGACCGGGGTGGTCAGCGAATGGATCGCCATCGGCACCCAGCCGTGGAACGCTTCTTCCAGTTCCTTCATGGCATGGTGGTTCTCGCCGACGAAGATCACGTCCTTGAACGCCACGCCGTGCTTGAAGAACTCGCCGAACAGCATCGGCTCGATAGCGATCGCACCGATGATGACCGACGGGATCGCCAGCAGCACCAGCGGCAGCGTCACGACCCACGGCGACTCGTGCGGCTTCTCGCCGGCAGCCAGGCCATGGTGGTGGTCATGCGAGACCTCTTCTTCCTCGTGGTCGCCTTCATGCGGGTGGTGAGCATGGTTCTGGCCCCAGCGTTCCTTGCCGTGGAAGACCAGGAAGTACATGCGGAACGAATAGAACGCCGTCACGAACACGCCAGCCAGCACCGCGAAGTAGGCAAAGCCCGAACCCGCCAGGTGCGACTCGGCCACCGCTTCGATGATCGAATCCTTCGAGTAGAAGCCCGAGAAGAAAGGCGTGCCGATCAGCGCCAGCGAACCCACCAGCGAGGTGATCCACGTGATCGGCATGTACTTGCGCAGGCCGCCCATATTGCGGATGTCCTGGTCGTGGTGCATGCCGATGATGACCGAACCCGCGCCAAGGAACAGCAGCGCCTTGAAGAACGCGTGGGTCATCAGGTGGAACACGGCGACCGAGTAAGCCGAAGCGCCCAGCGCAACCGTCATGTAGCCGAGCTGCGACAGCGTCGAGTACGCGACCACGCGCTTGATGTCGTTCTGGATGATGCCCAGGAAGCCCATGAACAGCGCCGTAATGCCGCCGATCACCATGACGAAGGACAGCGCGGTGTCCGACAGCTCGAACAGCGGCGACATGCGGCTGACCATGAAGATGCCGGCCGTCACCATGGTTGCGGCGTGGATCAGCGCGGAAATCGGGGTCGGGCCTTCCATCGAGTCAGGCAGCCAGACGTGCAGCGGGAACTGGGCCGACTTGCCCATGGCGCCGATGAACAGGCAGATGCAGGCCACCGTCAGCATCATCCAGTCGGTGCCCGGGAAGATGACGGTCGCCAGCTTCTCGCGGGCGGCGAACACGTCCGCGTAGTTCATGCTGCCGCTGTAGGCCAGCAGCAGGCCGATGCCAAGGATGAAGCCGAAGTCGCCGACACGGTTCACCAGGAACGCCTTCAGGTTCGCGAAGATGGCCGTCGGGCGGGTGTACCAGAAACCGATCAGCAGGTACGACACCAGGCCCACCGCTTCCCAGCCGAAGAACAGCTGCAGGAAGTTGTTGCTCATCACCAGCATCAGCATCGAGAAGGTGAAGAGCGAGATGTACGAGAAGAAGCGGTTGTAGCCGGGGTCGCCGTCCATGTAGCCGACGGTGTAGATATGCACCATCAGCGACACGAAGGTCACCACCACCATCATCATGGCCGTCAGAGAATCGACCAGGAAGCCGACTTCCATCTTCAGGTCGCCGATGGCCATCCACTCGTAGACGGTGCCGTTGTAGCTCGCGCCGTTCATCACGTCGAGCAGCACCATCACCGACAGCACGCAGGCAATGGCCACGCCGAGGATCGTCGCGGTGTGGGCCACCATGCGGCCGCCGCGCGACTCCGAGGAAAACAGACCAAAGAACTTGGTGCCGAACAGGCCGGCGATCGCTGAGCCGACTAGCGGCGCAAGCGGAATCGCGAGCAGCAGGTTGGGGTTGAGCGTGGTTGCCATAGGACGCTTATTGGTGTGCGAGCGGTGAGCGGTCTTGGTTCATTGCGTAGTGCGTCATGAATATCAGTACTTCAGGGTATCCATGTCGTCCACGTTGATCGTGTCCAGGTTGCGGAACAGCACAACCAGGATTGCCAGACCGATTGCCGACTCGGCAGCGGCCACCGTAAGGATGAAGAAAACGAAAACCTGACCAGCCAGGTCGCCCATATAGTGCGAAAAGGCGACGAAGTTCATATTGACCGCAAGCAGCATGAGTTCGATCGCCATCAGCAGCACGATCACGTTCTTGCGGTTCAGGAAGATACCAACGATGCTGATCGCGAACAGGATCGCACCGAGCACGAGGAAATGGGCGAGTGAGAGCACAGCGTTTCTCCGTGGCTTTAGTTCTTGTTGGCGGTCGCCGCGGCATCGGCCTGGGCGGACTGGCTTTCCGCTGCCATGGCCACCAGGCGCACGCGGTCATCGCGGCGGGTACGCAACTGCGACGAGATATCCTGGGCCTTCACGTCCTTGCGACGACGCATGGTCAGCGCAACAGCCGCGATGATGGCCACCAGCAGGATGATGCCGGCCACTTCGAAGGCGTAGATGTAGTCGGTGTAGATCAGCTTGCCCAGCGCGGCCGTGTTCGAGTAGTTCGGGTCCTGCGAGCCAGGCGCCACCACCGGCGCGACCGTACCGATGAAATTGCGCACCAGCACGATGGCCATTTCAGCAATGATCAGCGCGCCAACGACCGACGCGAGCGGTACGTAAGTCCAGAAGTCCCTGCGCAGGTGTTCGATGTCGATATCGAGCATCATCACCACGAACAGGAACAGCACCATCACGGCGCCGACGTACACCAGCACCAGCAGGATGGCGAGGAATTCCGCCTTGAGCAACAGCCAGATCGCCGCAGCCGTGAAGAACGACAGTACGAGGAACAGTGCGGAGTGCACCGGGTTCTTCGCGGTGATGACCTTCAGTGCGGAGAGCACCAGCACCAGCGCAAAGACGTAGAAGATGGTGGTCGTGAGTTCCATGGTCCGTGTCGGATCCTCTCTTGGCCTTCGGCACAGACTCCCCCCCTTGGGTGGCCCGCGCTTGCGGCATCCTTCCATTGGCCCCTTGCGGAGCCCGATTCAAATTCACTGGGCGGCACCGGTGACGCCGGCGCCAACCGATCTCAGCGGTACTTGGCGTCCGCAGCCTTGGCCGCGGCAATCTGCGGCTCGTAGCGGTCGCCCACTGCCAGCAGCATGTCCTTGGTGAAGTACAGGTCGCCTCGCTTCTCGCCGTGGTATTCCAGGATCGGCGTTTCGACGACTGCGTCGACCGGGCAGGCTTCTTCGCAGAAGCCGCAGAAAATGCACTTGGTCAGGTCGATGTCGTAGCGCGTGGTACGGCGGGTGCCGTCGGCACGCACGTCGGACTCGATCGTGATGGCCAGTGCCGGGCATACGGCCTCGCACAGCTTGCAGGCGATGCAGCGCTCTTCCCCGTTGGGGTAGCGGCGCAGCGCGTGCAGGCCGCGGAAACGCGGCGAGATCGGCGTCTTCTCTTCCGGGAACTGGACGGTGACCTTGCGCGCGAAGAGATAGCGGCCGGTCAGCGCCATGCCCTTGAAGAGTTCCTTCAGGAGCAGGCTGTTGAAGAAGTCCTTGATGGCGAGCAGCATGACAATTGCTTCCTAGTGTTTCCCGAGGCGCGCACCGCATCGTTGCAGTGTGCGCGTCCTCGCTTGGCTGTTCAGTGCCAGATATTCCAAGGCGACTTGATCCAGATCGCCACGATGATCAGCCAACCGACGGTCAGGGGAATGAACACCTTCCAGCCCAAACGCATGATCTGGTCATAGCGGTAGCGCGGGAACGAGGCGCGAATCCAGATAAAGACGGACAGCAGCAGGAATACCTTGATCAGCAGCCAGAAGAATCCGGGGATCAGATTGGTCAGGAAGCTCGAGAACGGAGGCGCCCAGCCACCCAGGAACATCAGCGCGGTCATCGTCGAGATGATGATCATGTTGATGTACTCGGCCAGGAAGAACAGCGCGAAGCCCATGCCCGAGTATTCGATCATGTGACCAGCAACGATTTCCGACTCGCCTTCCACCACGTCGAACGGGTGACGGTTGGTTTCAGCCACGCCCGAGATGAAGTACACACCGAACATCGGCAGCAGCGGAATCCAGTTCCACGAGAGGACGTTGATGCCCATGTCGGCGAAATAGCCCGCGTTCTGGCTGTTGACGATGGCCGACAGGTTCAGGCTGCCCGACACCATCAGCACCGTCACCAGGGCAAAGCCCATGGCGATTTCGTACGACACCATCTGCGCGGCGGCACGCATGCCGCCCAGGAACGCGTACTTCGAGTTAGAGGACCAACCGGCCAGGATCACGCCGTAGACGCCCACCGAGCTGATCGCCATCACATACAGCAGACCGGCGTTGACGTTGGCCATCACGACTTCGGCCTGGAACGGAATCACCGCCCAGACGGCCACGGCCGGCATCAGCACCATCAGCGGGGCAATCAGGTACATGCCCTTGCTGACTTGCGTCGGCGTCATGACTTCCTTGAGCAGCAGCTTCAGCACGTCGGCAATCGGCTGCAGCAGGCCCAGCGGGCCGACACGGTTCGGGCCCAGACGCACGTGCATCCAGCCGATCAGCTTGCGCTCCCACAGAATCAGGTAGGCCACGCACAGCAGCAGCGGCACCACGATAAGCACGGCCCGGATGAGGATCCACAGCGGCGTCCAAGCGCCGCCGAAGATGGCGTGGCCTTGCGAGGTAATCCAGTCGATCATGTTGCTTTCTCGCTATTCTTGTATGGCTCAGGCCGCCCCGGCCGTTGCCGCAGCCTTCTGGCCGGCGGACAGGTCCACGGCCTTCTCGACCTTGACCGTACCGAACATCGCACCGAGGCTCATCGCGGCCGGGGTTGCGGCCGGGACGCGCACCGTATTGGCCGGCAGCGTGTTTTCCAGCACGCCCGGCAACACCACGCTGCCTTCGCCCTGCGTCACGCGGACCGGATCACCCGACTGGATACCCAAGCCGGCGAACAGGTCGGCCGACAGCGCCACCTGCTGCGCGCGGCGGGCCGCGGCGGTCAACTGCAGCGATTCGGCGCGGCGCACGATCGGGTCGGCGTGGTAGATCGGCACATCGGCAATGCGTTCGATGCCATTGGCAGCGGCCGCGCTCACGCGGATCGGCGCGTCGGTGGCGTTGTTCAGCTGCGGTGCAACCGGCGCGGCCAGGACTTCGGCACGAACCGCTTCCGCGCTGTCGTAGTCGAAACCGGCGACGTCCAGCAGGTTGCCCAGCACGCGCAGGACCTTCCAGCCCGGACGCGATTCGCCGAGCGCGCGCACGACACCGTTGAAGCTCTGCGGCAGGCCTTCGCAGTTGACGAAGGTGCCCGCGGTTTCCGTGAACGGCGTAACCGGCAGGATCACGTCGGCATACTGCATGGCCGCTTCCGAGCGGAACGGCGACAGCACCACCACCGTGCCGGCCTGGGCCAGCGCGGCCAGGGCCTTCTGCGGGTCGGCAGCGTCGAACTCGGGTTCGGTGTTGAGCAGCACGTAGGCCTTGCGCGGCGACTCGAGCATCGCCTGGGCATTGGCACCGCCCTGCTTCGGCAGCGCGCCGGCGATATAACCGCCGACCGTATTCGCAGCTTCGGTCAGGAAGCCCAGCGTAGCGCCGGTTTCCGTCGCGATCCACTGTGCCAGCGCGTGCAGCGCGGCGAATTGCGGGTGACGCACGGCCTCGTTGCCGAGGAACACGGCGCGGCGCTCGCCCGACAGCAGGGCTTCCGCAGCCTTGCCGGCAGCATCGCCACCATCAAAACCCTCGGTGCCAGCGGGTGCGGCAACGCCCTTGGCGGTGGCCACGGCACGGGCCACACCGGCCAGCGCTGCAGTCCAGCCCGACGGCGCCACGTCGATACGCGCGGCCAGCGGCATCAGCAGGTCTTCACCGCCGGCACCCAGCACGGCAACGCGGGCGCCCTTCTTGCCAGCCTGGCGCAGGCGCGCAGCCAGCAGCGGGTGGTCCTTGCGCAGCGACGAGCCGATCACCAGCACGCGTTGCAGGGTGGACACCTCGGCCACTGGCATGCCGAGCCACGGCGCGCCCTTCAGCGCTGTCGAGAAATCGGACTGGCGCAGACGGAAGTCGACGTTGTCGCTGCCCAGGCCGCGCATCAGCTTGCCCAGCAGGAACAGCTCTTCGAGCGTGCTGTGCGGGCTCGCCAGCGCAGCGATCTGGTCGGCGCCATGGTCGCGCTTGATGCTCGCCAGGCCATTGGCCACGTATTCGAGCGCGGTCTGCCAGTCGGTTTCGATCCACTGGCCACCCTGCTTCAGCAGCGGGCGGGTCAGGCGGTCGGCGCTGTTCAGGCCTTCATACGCGAAACGATCCTTGTCCGAGATCCAGCACTCGTTGACGTCTTCGTTCTCAAGCGGGAGCACGCGCATGACGCGCTGGTTCTTGCTCTGGACCACGAGATTGGCACCGAGGCCGTCGTGCGGCGACACCGACTTGCGGCGAGCCAGTTCCCAGGTACGGGCCGAATAGCGGAACGGCTTGCTGGTCAGCGCGCCGACCGGGCACAGGTCGATCATGTTGCCCGACAACTCCGAATCCACGGTCTGGCCGACGAACGTCGTGATTTCCGAATGCTCGCCGCGGTTCAGCATGCCCAGCTCCATCACGCCGGCCACTTCCTGGCCGAAACGCACGCAGCGGGTGCAGTGGATGCAGCGGGTCATCTCCTCCATGGAGATCAGCGGGCCCACGTTCTTGTGGAACACCACGCGCTTTTCTTCCTTGTAGCGCGACTCCGATGCACCATAGCCCACGGCCAGATCCTGCAGCTGGCATTCGCCGCCCTGATCGCAGATCGGGCAGTCGAGCGGGTGGTTGATCAGCAGGAATTCCATCACGGACTTCTGCGCCTTGACGGCCTTCTCCGAATTGGTGAAGACCTTCATGCCTGGCGTCACGGGTGTGGCACAGGCGGGCAGCGCCTTGGGCGCCTTTTCAACTTCAACCAGGCACATGCGGCAGTTCGCCGCGATGGACAGTTTGCGGTGGTAGCAGAAGTGCGGGATGTAGGTGCCCAGCTTGCGGGCGGCTTCCATCACCAGGCTGCCTTCAGCAACCTCTACCTTCTTGCCGTCGATCTCGAGTTCAACCATGTTCTGCCACGCTTAGATGTAGGCCGGAACCATGCACTGCTTGTGTTCGACGTGATATTCGAACTCTTTCCAGTAGTGCTTGAGCATGCCGCGGACCGGCATCGCCGCGGCATCGCCGAGCGCGCAAATGGTGCGGCCCATGATGTTTTCCGCGACGTTATTGAGCAGGTCCAGGTCTTCCTGGCGCCCTTCTCCGTGTTCAATGCGATTGACCATGCGATAGAGCCAGCCGGTGCCTTCGCGGCACGGCGTGCACTGGCCGCACGATTCTTCAAAATAGAAATACGACAGGCGCAGCAGCGAGCGCACCATGCAGCGCGTCTCATCCATGACGATCACGGCGCCCGAGCCCAGCATCGAGCCGGCCTTGGCGATCGAGTCGTAGTCCATGTCCGACGCCATCATCATCTCGCCCGGCACCACCGGCGCGGACGAGCCGCCCGGAATCACCGCCTTGATGCGCTTGCCGCCGCGCATGCCGCCAGCCAGTTCCAGCAGCTTGGCGAACGGCGTGCCCAGCGGGATCTCATAGTTGCCGGGACGCTCGACGTCACCCGAGATCGAGAAGATCTTGGTGCCGCCGTTGTTCGGCTTGCCGAGCTTCAGGTAGTTCTCCGGGCCGATGGCCAGCAGGAACGGCACCGCGGCAAAGGTCTCGGTGTTGTTGATGGTGGTCGGCTTGCCGTACAGGCCGAAGCTGGCCGGGAACGGCGGCTTGAAACGCGGCTGGCCCTTCTTGCCTTCCAGCGATTCGAGCAGCGCGGTTTCCTCGCCGCAGATGTAGGCACCGTAGCCATGGTGGGCATGCAGCTGGAAATTGAAGCCCGAACCCAGGATGTTGTCGCCCAGGAAGCCGGCTGCACGCGCCTCTTCGAGGGCTTCCTCGAAGATCTTGTACTCGTTCCAGATCTCGCCGTGGATGTAGTTGTAGCCCACGGTGATGCCCATCGCGTACGCGCCGATGGCCATGCCCTCGATCAGCGAGTGCGGATTGAAGCGGATGATGTCACGGTCCTTGAACGTACCGGGCTCGCCTTCATCGGTATTGCAGACGAGGTACTTCTGGCCCGGGAACGTACGCGGCATGAAGCTCCACTTCAGGCCGGTCGGGAAGCCTGCGCCCCCACGGCCGCGCAGGCCCGAGGCCTTGACGTCGGCGATCACCTGCTCGGGCGGGATCTTCTCGGTCAGGATGCGCTTGAGCTGCTGGTAGCCACCACGCTTGACGTAGTCTTCCAGGTGCCAGTTCTTGCCGTCCAGGCCGGCCAGGATCAGCGGCTGGATGTGACGGTCGTGCAGAGAGGTCATGTTACTTTGCCCCCTTGGCGGCAGCGTCGGCCTTCAGCTCTTCGACCAGCGCGTCGAGCTTGTCTTCGCTCATGAAGCTGCACATGCGGGTATTGTTGACGATCATTACCGGCGCGTCGCCGCAGGCGCCCATGCACTCACCCTCTTTGAGCGTGAAGCAGCCGTCGGCGGTGGTCTCGTTGTAGTCGATGCCGAGCTTGCGCTTGAGGTACTCGCCGGCCCGCTCGCCGCCCGACAGGGCGCACGGCAGGTTGGTGCAGACAGCGAGCTTGTACTTGCCCACCGGCTTGGTGTCGTACATGTTGTAGAAGGTCGCCACCTCTTCCACCCACACGGGCGGCATGTCGAGATAGCTGGCGACGAACTGCATGACTTCGGGGGAAACCCAGCCCACCTCGCCCTGTGCCACGGCAAGCGCCGCCATCACGGCCGACTGCTTCTGGTCGGCCGGATACTTCGCGATCGCGCGATCGATTTCCTTGAGAGCTTCTGCTGATAGCATGGTCATTGCAGTAAAACGGCGGAGGCAGCGTACCGGGGCTTGCATCCGCAGGTTTGCAGCCGTCGCTGCCTGTTCCGCCGGCGGGCCTGAGGCCCTGCCGTTCCGCCGCGGTGTCCCCGCCGCTCCCTGCCCTCGTGGCAAGAAAGCGCCCGGATCGTCGTCCGGGCCGGCGGTCCGTGATTAGCGGTCGATTTCGCCGAAGACGATGTCCTGCGTACCGATGATCGTCACCGCGTCAGCAATCATGTGGCCCTTGGCCATTTCGTCCAGCGCGGCCAGGTGCGCATAGCCGGGCGCGCGAATCTTCAGGCGGTAAGGCTTGTTCGCGCCGTCCGAGATCGCATAGATACCGAATTCGCCCTTCGGATGCTCCACCGCTGCATAGGCCTCGCCTTCGGGCACGTGAATGCCTTCGGTGAACAGCTTGAAGTGGTGGATCAACTCTTCCATGTTCGACTTCATGTCCACCCGCGACGGCGGCGCAACCTTGTGGTTGTCCGTGATCACGGGGCCCGGATTGCGGCGCAGCCATTCGATGCACTGCTTGATGATGCGGTTGGACTGGCGCATTTCCTCGATACGCACGAGGTAACGCGCGTAGCAGTCGCCGCCCACGCCCACCGGCACATCGAAGTCGATCTTGTCGTACACCTCGTACGGCTGCTTCTTGCGCAGATCCCAGGCGATGCCCGAGCCGCGCAGCATCGGACCGGTGAAGCCCATCTGCAGCGCGCGTTCCGGGCTCACCACGCCAATATCCACCAGGCGCTGCTTCCAGATCCGGTTGTCGGTCAGCAGCGTCTCGTACTCGTCGACGTACTTCGGGAACCGGTTGGTGAAGTCCTCGATAAAGTCCAGCAGCGAGCCCGAACGCGCTTCGTTCATGGCCTTGATGGCACGCTCGTTGTGAACCTTGGACGCCCGATATTGCGGCATTGTGTCAGGCAGGTCGCGATAGACGCCGCCCGGACGGTAGTAGGCCGCGTGCATGCGCGCGCCCGACACCGCCTCGTACATGTCGAACATGTCCTCGCGCTCGCGGAACGCGTAGAGGAACACCGCCATGGCACCCACGTCGAGCGCATGCGCGCCGATCCACATGAGGTGGTTCAGCAGGCGGGTGATTTCGTCGAACATCACGCGGATGTACTGGGCGCGCACCGGCACTTCAATGCCGAGCAGCCGCTCGATCGCCATCACGTAGGCGTGTTCGTTGGACATCATCGACACGTAGTCGAGACGGTCCATGTAGGGAACGTTCTGGATCCAGCTCTTCTGCTCGGCCAGCTTTTCGGTGGCACGATGCAGCAGGCCGATGTGCGGGTCGGCGCGCTGGATCACTTCGCCGTCCAGCTCCAGCACCAGGCGCAGCACGCCGTGCGCGGCCGGGTGCTGCGGGCCGAAGTTCAGGGTGTAATTCTTGATATCTGCCATGGCGCGTAATCAGTGCTGCGTGCCGCCGTAGTTGTCCTCGCGGATCACGCGCGGCGTGATTTCGCGGGGTTCGATCGTCACCGGCTGGTAAATGACCCGCTTCTGCTCCGGGTCATAGCGCATTTCCACGTAACCCGAGGTCGGGAAATCCTTGCGGAACGGATGGCCAACAAAGCCGTAGTCGGTCAGGATCCGGCGCAGGTCCGGGTGACCTTCGAATACGATGCCGTAGAAATCGAAGGCTTCGCGCTCGAACCAGTTCACCGAATTCCACACGTCGATCACCGACGGCACGACCGGGAACTCATCATCCGGGGCAAACACGCGCACGCGCAGGCGCCAGTTGTAGGTCACCGACAGCAGGTGCGACACAGCCGCAAAACGCAGGCCGTCCCAGGCGCCGTCGCCGTAGTCGGAATAGTCCACGCCGCACAGGTCGATCAGCTGCTCGAAACGCAGCGCGGGATCGTCGCGCAGGATGCGGGACACTTCCAGGTAGTCGTCGGCCTTGACGATCAGCGTCAGCTCGCCAGTCGCCTCGATCAGTTTCTGCACGCGCTTGCCGAGAACTTTCTCGAGCGCGGCCTTCAGGGTCTCAAGCTTCGCCATGTCAGCCCTTGCGCGCGATGGTGTTGGTACGCTTGATCTTGTTCTGCAGCTGGATCACGCCGTAGATCAGCGCTTCAGCCGTGGGCGGGCAGCCCGGCACGTAGATATCCACCGGCACAATGCGGTCGCAGCCACGCACCACCGAATACGAATAGTGGTAGTAGCCGCCGCCATTGGCGCAAGAGCCCATCGAGATGACCCAGCGCGGCTCGGCCATCTGGTCGTAGACCTTGCGCAGCGCAGGCGCCATCTTGTTGCACAGCGTGCCAGCCACGATCATCACGTCCGACTGGCGCGGCGACGGGCGGAACACCACGCCGAAGCGGTCCAGGTCGTAGCGCGCGGCGCCGGCATGCATCATTTCCACGGCACAGCAGGCCAGGCCAAAAGTCATCGGCCACAGCGACCCGGTGCGGGTCCAGTTGATCAGCTTGTCAGCGGTAGTCGTGACAAAGCCTTCGTTGAGAACGCCTTCGATTGCCATTTCACATCACTCCCAATCGAGCGCGCCCTTTTTCCAGATGTAGACGAAGCCCACGATGAATTCCAGCAGAAACACGCCCATGGCGATGAATCCCGGCCAGCCAATATCCTTGAGGGCAACACCCCACGGAAACAGGAAGGCGGTTTCGAGATCGAACAGGATAAACAGGATGGCGATGAGGTAGTAGCGCACGTCGAACTTCATGCGCGCGTCCTCGAACGCTTCGAAGCCGCACTCGTATGGCGACAGCTTCGCGGGGTCAGGTTTGTTCGGGCCGAGGATCCGACCGATCGACATCAACGCTATGCCGAGCACAACGCCGAAGATGATGAAGATGAGAACGGGGAAGTAGGCTTCGAGAGTCAAGGTACGGCCAGCCTTATCTGGAATGTTGTCAACAGCACCAGCTGAAGCGGCGTCCTGTTGCCCACCCCAGGCGCTATGCCGAAACTGCTGGCGCGCCGCCTTGCGGATTGCCAAAGCCCCCTGCCGGGAGCATTGCCCGACAGCGGACTTCGATCAAGTTTTTTGGTGCCGACGGCGAGACTCGAACTCGCACAGCTTTCGCCACTACCCCCTCAAGATAGCGTGTCTACCAATTTCACCACGTCGGCTGGGGGAGAAACAATATTGCCTGGCGCCGGGTTTTCAGGCCCTTCAGAGCTTTCGCAGAGGTTTTTGCCTTTGCTCAAGCCCCATCGCTGGGGAATCGTTTCAAGCCTTGGATTCTAACCCGCTTTGCTGCATTGTTCAACGCACAACTGCAAAAAAAATCAGGAATCGAATACAAGGCCGCTCGATTATTTCGGAACCGCAGGCGCAGCCGGAGCCGAGGCGTCCGCAGCCGCCGCAGCAGGCGCTGAGGCACCAGCAGCCGGAGCCGGCGTGGTCACCGGGGCCGAGCCCATCACGCCCAGCGACGCGGCGGGCTTGTAGTTACCCATCAGCGTCAGGCTCAGCGTGCAGATGAAGAACAGCGTCGCCAGCACCGCAGTCGTGCGCGACAGGAAGTTTGCGGAGCCCGTGGCGCCGAACAGGCTGCCAGAAGCACCTGACCCGAACGCCGCACCTACATCGGCACCCTTGCCGTGCTGAATCAGCACCAGGCCGATGACGCCCAGCGCCGACAACACTTGCACCAGTACCAACAAAGTCTTGAAAATTGCCATTTGGATAAATTTAGCGTTACTTGCCTGATCGGATATCCGGCGCGACGGGCATTCAGGCGTTGCCGATCGCGAGAAAATCTTCCGATTTCAACGAGGCACCACCAATCAGGCCTCCGTCAATATCGGGCATGGAAAACAGTTCGACCGCATTGTCCGGCTTAACACTGCCGCCGTACAAAATCGCCATGCGCTCCGCCACGCCGGCGTCACGCTCGCGAACCTGGCCGCGCAAGAAAGCGTGCACGGCCTGCGCCTGCTCGCTGGTCGCGGTCTTGCCCGTGCCGATCGCCCAGACCGGCTCGTAGGCCAGAACCACGCGACCCAGTTGCTCAACTGACAGCGCGTCCAGGACTGCTTGCAACTGCCGACCCACGACGACCTCGGTCTGGCCAGCTTCGCGCTCGGCAAGCGTCTCGCCAACGCAGATCACTGGCAGGATGCCGAATTCCAGCGCGCGCAGCGCCTTCGCGGCAACCACCGCGTCCGTTTCCGCATGGTAGGTACGACGCTCCGAGTGACCCACCAGCGCGTAGGTGCACCCAAACTCCCCCAGCATGGACGCAGCCACCTCGCCAGTGAAGGCGCCGCGCGCCTCGGCAGACACATCTTGTGCGCCCCAGACCACCTGCGAGCCGTTCAGCATCGCCTGGCATTGTGCAAGATAGGGGAAAGGTGCGCAGACTGCCAGCCGCGCGCGCGCCGGTGCAGCCTTGATTCCCTCGAGCAGCGCGGCGTTGGCGGCCAGGCTGCCGTGCATCTTCCAGTTGCCGATGACGAGCTTTTGTCTCACGGGGTCCCCTCCCAAATCAAACCCGTTATTGTAGCTTGCGGCAGGGGACCGGCGCTACCGCGCGCGGCCAGGCCGGCGCGGCAACTTTTCAAGGCCGCTTACCAGGTCAGGACGATCTTGCCGATGTGCTCGCTGGATTCCATCAGCCGATGGGCTTCGGCCGCCTGGGCCGCCGGAAACACCTTGTGGATCACCGGCTTGATCTTGCCCGCCTCGAGCAGCGGCCACACCTGCTGATGCAGCGCCTGGGCGATCTGCCCCTTGAATGCCGCGGACCGCGGACGCAGGGTGGAGCCAGTGACCGTGATTCGGCGGCGCAGGATATCGCCAAGCGGAATCTCCGCCTTGGCGCCGCCAAGCAGCGCGATGATGACGATGCGGCCATCGTCGGCAATGCACTTCAACTCACGGCCCAGATAGGAGCCAGCCACCATGTCGAGGATCACGTCGACGCCCTTGCCAGCGGTCAGCGTGGCCACTTCGGCAACGAAATCCTGGGTCTTGTAGTTGATGGCACGGTCTGCGCCGAGATCCTCGCAGGCCTTGCATTTCTCATCGGTACCGGCCGTGACGAACACCTTGTAGCCGAGCGCCTTGGCAATCTGGATCGCGGTTGTACCGATGCCGCTGGAGCCGCCCTGGATCAGCAGCGTCTCATCCTTTCCGCGCGGGCCCTGGCCCAGGTAACCGCGGTCGAACACATTGCTCCACACGGTGAAAAAGGTTTCCGGCAGCGCCGCGGCTTCGATATCGCTCAGGCCCTTCGGAGCCGGCAGGCACTGGGCCACCGGCGCCGTGCACAGTTGCGCATAGCCGCCGCCTTGCACGAGCGCGCAGACGCGATCGCCAACCTTGAGCCCGAAGCGGTTATCCGCATGGGAGAGGTCTCCACCGACCACGACGCCAGCCACTTCGAGGCCAGGCAGGTCCGACGCGCCGGGCGGTACCGGATAGTTGCCGGTGCGCTGGAACACGTCGGGGCGATTGACGCCGGCCGCGGCCACGCGGATCAGGATCTCGCCGGCACCCGCCACCGGGTCGGGGCGTTGCGTCTCCTGCAGGACTTCGGGCGCACCGTATTCGCGAATCTCGATGGCTTGCATTGCTGCTCCTTTTCTTGGTCTCGCGCGCGACGCAAGAGGCCATCGCGGCGTGTCGGTGAGAGCGGTCGCTCAATTGGGTTGCCCGGCAGTGTAAACAAAAAAGCGGCTGGACATCGCCAGCCGCTTTTTCTTCGATACCGCCGGATGGCGGCGCCGGATTCAGCTTACTGCTGCTGGTCCGACGGCGCAGCCGGAGCCGGCGCTGCTTCGGCGTGCGTCTGCGGGCTGATGCTGCCGCCCTCTTCCGCCAGCGCGGCCTTCAGCGACAGGCGCAGACGGCCCTTCTCGTCAGCCTGGATCAGCTTGACGCGCAGCTGCTGGCCTTCCTTCAGCCAGTCCTTGATGTCCTTCACGCGCTCGTTGACGATTTCCGAGATATGCAGCAGACCGTCCTTGCCCGGCAGGATGTTCACGATCGCGCCGAAGTCCAGCAGCTTCAGCACCGTGCCGTTGTAGATCTTGCCCACTTCGGCTTCGGCGGTGATGCCTTCGATGCGGCGCTTGGCTTCGGCCATGCCTTCGGTCGAGGTCGAGGCGATGGTGATGGTGCCGTCTTCCTGGATGTCGATGGTGGTGCCGGTTTCCTTGGTCAGCGCCTGGATGGTCGAGCCGCCCTTGCCGATCACTTCGCGGATCTTGTCCGGATGGATCTTCATGGTGATCATGCGCGGAGCGTGCGCCGACAGTTCGGTGCGGGCGTGGCCCATGGCGCTGTGCATCGCGCCCAGGATATGCAGGCGGCCTTCCTTGGCCTGCGCCAGGGCAACCTGCATGATTTCCTTGGTGATGCCCTGCACCTTGATGTCCATCTGCAGTGCGGTGATGCCGTTGTCGGTACCCGCGACCTTGAAGTCCATGTCGCCCAGGTGGTCTTCGTCACCGAGGATGTCGGTCAGAACGGCGAACTTGTTGCCTTCCAGGATCAGGCCCATGGCCACGCCGGCCACGTGCGCCTTGACCGGAACGCCGGCGTCCATCAGTGCCAGGCAACCGCCGCAGACCGAAGCCATCGACGACGAACCGTTGGATTCGGTGATTTCCGAAACCAGGCGAATGGTATAGGCGAACTCGTCGTCCTTCGGCAGCACCGGGATCAGTGCGCGCTTGGCCAGGCGGCCATGGCCGATTTCGCGGCGCTTCGGGCTGCCCACGCGACCGGTTTCGCCGGTGGCGAACGGAGGCATGTTGTAGTGGAGCATGAAGCGGTCGCGGTATTCACCGGCCAGCGCGTCGATGATCTGCTCGTCGCTCTTGGTACCGAGCGTAGCCACCACCAGTGCCTGGGTCTCGCCGCGGGTAAACAGCGCCGAACCGTGGGCGCGCGGCAGGACCGACGAACGGATCTCGATCGGGCGCACGGTGCGGGTGTCGCGGCCGTCGATACGCGGCTCCCCTGCCAGCACCTGGCCGCGCACGATCTTGGCTTCCAGGTCGAACATGATGTTGCCGACTTCCACCTTGTCGGCTTCCACGCCGGCGGCTGCCAGCGCGGCCGCCACGTTGGCGGACACTTCCTTCAGCTTCTGGCTGCGGGCCGACTTCTGGCGCAGCTGGTAGGCTTCCTGCAGCAGCGGCAGCGCCACTTCGGTGACCTTGGCGATCAGCGCTTCGTTCTTCGGCGCAGCGGCCCAGTCCCACTCCGGCTTGCCGCCGTCACGGACCAGTTCGTGGATCGCATTGATCGCGGTTTGCATCTGCTCGTGGCCATACACCACGGCACCCAGCATCACATCTTCCGACAGCTGGTTCGCTTCCGATTCCACCATCAGCACAGCGCGCTCGGTACCGGCGACGATCAGGTCGAGGTCCGAAGTCGCCATTTGCGAACGGGTCGGGTTCAGCAGGTACTGGCCGTCCTTGTAGCCGACGCGGGCAGCGCCCACCGGACCGCTGAACGGAATGCCCGACACGGCCAGCGCGGCCGAGGCACCGATCAGCGCAGGGATGTCAGCCGGCACGTCCGGGTTCAGCGACACCACGTGCACGACAACTTGTACGTCGTTGTAGAAGCCTTCCGGGAACAGCGGACGCAGCGGACGGTCGATCAGGCGCGAGGTCAGGGTCTCGTTTTCCGACGGACGGCCTTCACGCTTGAAGAAGCCACCGGGGATCTTGCCGGCAGCGTAGGTCTTTTCGATGTAGTCGACGGTCAGCGGGAAGAAGTCCTGGCCGGCCTTCGGGCTCTTGGCGGCGACAACGGTCGCCAGCACGACGGTGTCTTCCACGTCGACCAGCACCGCGCCACCGGCCTGGCGGGCGATTTCACCGGTTTCCATACGGACCGAATGTTGGCCCCACTGGAACTGCTTGACTACTTTGTTGAACATGGACATTTGCATTCCTTGTCTTGCGTGCACGCCGGAATCATTGCTCGGCGTGCGCCGCCTGCGTTCTCAGCCGCAGGCTAACTGCCGGAAACAGTCGCAGTGGCAGGGAAGTGCTATGCCATTCCAGCGCGGCACGGTTGCCGATGCCGCGCTGGAATGACACAAAACCCCGTTTCCTTGGCCGATCCGGATACTGAAAACCATGAAAAAGAGCAACTTACTCCGTTGCGGGGCTTGCCGCAACGGGGGACCGGCGAATCGGAATCCCCTCAGGTCCAGTGAAGCGAAGATCACTCAAGTATTACTGCATTGCGGACCGGGCATGCGTTGCCCCGCCAGAAATGCAAAATGCCTGCCCCAGCAGTGCTGAAGCAGGCATCGAGGCGTCACGCGAAACCGTGCAAACCCTGGAATCGCGCTGCCATGCCAGCCAATCCTTACTTGCGCAGGCCCAGCTTTTCGATCAGGGCGCGGTAACGGTCAGCGTCGTTGGACTTCAGGTAGTCCAGCAGGCGACGACGACGGCTCACCATGCGCAGCAGGCCGCGGCGGCTGTGGTGGTCCTTCATGTTGGCCTTGAAGTGCGGGGTCAGTTCGTTAATGCGGGTGGTCAGCAGGGCCACCTGAACTTCGGGGCTGCCAGTGTCGTTGGCGCCACGGGCGAACTGCTGAATGACTTCAGACTTGTTGATATTGGCGAATGCCATGATGATTTCCTTTTACTTGCGAACGCCACAGCGCGGGATGCGCCGCTTGCGTCGTGCCATGCATAAACTGGCATCTGCCCTCACGCCGGGAATACCGGGTGACGACAGCCGCGGATTATAGCGGAAAGCCTTTCCGGAGGCCAGCCTGCCTTCCTCTTCCCTGACCCGACTCGCTATGGGCGCTGCATACGGCACGTCGTCGGCAGCGTGGTCTGGGCGGCCTTGAGCTTGCGCACCGTGCGGAAGCCGTAGCCGGAGCCCTCGTTGTCAAATCGTACTTCGCCGCCCTGCCGCTCCATGACCGAGACATAGAGCGGCTGAAGCACCTGGTGGTCGTCGGCGCGCACCGTGGCCTCATGGAAGTCATTGACGTATCGCATGTTCTCCAGCGCGCGGGCTACCTGCACGGCATCGGTCGAGCCGGCTTTCTCAATCGCGCGCGCCAGCATTTCCACCATCATCTGCATGCGCAGGTGCACGTAATCGTCCCTTGGGTCCGGGTAGCGGGCGCGGAACTGCTCGTAGAAGGCGTCCGAGGCGACCCCACCGACGTTCGGGTGCCATTCCGCCACGGCGAGCACACGACCCACGCCGGCATCCCCCATCGCGGCGGGTGCGCCAAGTCCATTGCCGTAGAAGGTATAGAACCTGGCCTGCAGGCCGCCTTCGCGTGCAGCCTTGACCATCAGCGTCAGGTCATTGCCCCAGTTTCCTGTCACCACCGCGTCGGCCCCGCTGGCCTTGATTTTGGCGATGTAGGGCGCAAAGTCCTTGATCTTGCCGATCGGGTGGAATTCGTCGCCGACAAACTGCAGGTCCGGCCGCTTGGCCGCCAGCATCTCGTGCGCGGAGCGCGACACCTGATGGCCGAAGCTGTAGTCCTGGTTGAACAGGTACACGCGGCGCACCGCGCGGTCCTGCCGGATGACTTCGGCCAGTGCCTGCATGCGCATGTCGGCGCTGGCGTCGAAGCGGAAATGCCAGAAGCTGCAATTCTCGTTGGTCAGGCTCGGGTCGACGGCCGAATAGTTCAGGAACAGTACCCGGGCGTCGGGCTGCCGGGCATTATGCCGGTTGATTGCCGCCACCAGCGCGCTCGCCACCGCCGAGCTGTTGCCTTGCAGGACAAAGGGAATGCCCTTGTCCACGAGCCCGCGGAACTGGATCAGGCTTTCGTCGACGTTGCCCTTGCTGTCGAAGGTCACCAGCTCCATCGGGCGCTTGCCCTGAGCCGTCTTCACGCCGCCCCGCGCATTGATCCGCTCGATCGCGATGCGCAGATTCCGGACCACGGCATCGCCGGCATTGGCGAACGGCCCGGACAGCCCGTCGATCATGCCGAGCCGGATCGGCTCCTGCGCCTGGGCTCCCGCTGCCAACCACATGAGGCCAACTGCCAGCCAACCCTTCGCCTGTTTCCACATGCCATGCCTCCACGAAAGGGCGCATGGTAAGGCAGCGCCCGCGCCGCGGCAAATCAGAATGCCGCGCCGTTCCCAGCCGAAATGCGGAGCCGATGCGCGGATTTGTCGAATGTTCTCAGCAACGATCAGTATCTTCGGCCCATGTGGCGCGAAGTCTGACCCTACGCTTGCGCCACCCCATGAAAACAGCCCGCGGACCATGCTTGATGGCCGGCGGGCTGGTTCGGGCGTTCAGGGCCGGTAAGCCCTTCGCCCCCGGCGCTGCTCCGGGTAGGAACGGCGCCAGGATGCGGGTCTGAAAATCAGATCTGCGGGTTGATCTTCTGGACGGCCTTGTCGTGCAGCTTGTTCAGCGCGGCCAGGTAGGCCTTGGCCGATGCCGCCACGATATCCGGGTCGGTACCGACACCGTTGACAATACGGCCGGCCTTGGACAGACGCACCGTCACCTCGCCCTGCGCCTCGGTACCGCCGGTGATGGCGTTCACCGAGTACAGCACCATCTCGGCGCCGCTGTTCACCTGCGATTCGATCGCGTGCAGCGTGGCATCGACCGGACCATTGCCCTCGCCTTCGCCGGCGTGCTCCTGGCCATCCATGTTGAACACCACGCGGGCACGCGGACGCTCCCCCGTTTCCGAGCGCTGCGACAGCGAGATGAAGCGATAGTGTTCGTTGGCGTCATGCTGCGCCTCGTTCGAGACGATGGCCATGATGTCTTCGTCGAAGATCTCGGCCTTCTGGTCGGCCAGTTCCTTGAAGCGGCCGAAGGCGGCATTGACCTCGGCTTCGCTTTCGAGCTCGACACCCAGCTCCTGCAGGCGTTGCTTGAACGCGTTGCGGCCCGACAGCTTGCCCAGCACGATCTTGTTGGCGGTCCAGCCCACATCTTCCGCACGCATGATCTCGTAGGTGTCGCGCGCCTTCAGCACGCCGTCCTGGTGGATGCCCGAGGCATGCGCGAACGCATTGGCGCCGACCACGGCCTTGTTCGGCTGGACCACGAAGCCGGTGATCTGCGACACCAGCTTCGAGGCCGGCACGATCTGCGAGGTATCGACGCCGACGTCGAGATTGAAGTAATCGCGGCGCGTCTTCACGGCCATCACGACTTCTTCGAGACTGGTATTGCCGGCACGCTCGCCCAGGCCGTTGATCGTGCACTCGATCTGGCGGGCGCCGCCGAGCTTCACGGCTGCCAGCGAGTTCGCCACCGCCATGCCGAGGTCATTGTGGCAATGGACCGACCACACGGCCTTGTCGGAGTTGGGGATACGCTCGCGCACCGAACGGATCAGGCCGGCATAGCCTTCCGGCACGGCATAACCCACGGTATCCGGCAGGTTGATGGTGGTCGCCCCTTCGGCAATCACGCCTTCGAGCACGCGGCACAGGAAATCCATGTCCGAGCGGCTGCCGTCTTCCGGCGAGAACTCGATATCGTCCGTGAACTGGCGCGCAAAGCGCACGGCCAGGCGGGCCTGCTCATACACCTGGTCAGGCGTCATGCGCAGCTTCTTTTCCATGTGCAGCGCCGAGGTGGCGATGAACGTGTGGATACGGAACGAATTGGCCGGCTTCAGCGCTTCGGCAGCGCGGGCGATGTCCTTGTCGTTGGCGCGGGCCAGCGAGCAGATGGTCGAATCCTTGACGACCTGGGCAATCGAACGGATGGCTTCGAAGTCGCCGTTGGAGCTTGCCGCGAAGCCAGCCTCGATCACGTCGACCTTCAGCCGCTCCAGCTGCTTCGCAATGCGGATCTTTTCCTCGCGCGTCATCGAGGCGCCGGGCGACTGCTCGCCATCGCGCAAGGTGGTGTCGAAAATGATGAGTTTGTCAGACATTGGAGCTCCTGGGCTTTATCGTGTGCGGTCCCCGCCATCGTGCCGCCGGGTATCGCCTGTTTCGCGCATCCCTGATGCGGGAATGCAAAACGCCCCGGCGTGCATCGATGCAGGCCGGGGCGTTGGAAAATTCCTTGGTGATTCCGCGCTAAGGTATGGGTAGCCTTAGCGCACGCGCGTCCCGACCTGATGGCCTAGTAGGCCACCTAGGGTGGTGCGGGCGAGTAGGGCTTGGCGCGAAATCATGGCAAGGAATATAGCGGAGTTGCCGCGCCCATGCAAGACGGGTAATCACGGGCAAGGTCGGCGCCGGTCTCAGCCCTTCGGAGGAATCCGCAGTTTCTGGCCCGGGTAGATCTTGTCGGGGTGAGACAGCATTGGCTTGTTGGCCTCGAAGATGCGGTTGTACTCGGCGCCGTTGCCGTAGGCCGCCTGCGAGATCGCCCACAGCGTGTCGCCCTTGACCACGGTGTGCCACTGCGACTCGGACGACTCGACGTTGACCGACATCTTGTCCTCGACCTTGTCCACGCCTTGAACGTTACCGCAGCACAGGACGATCTTTTCCCGCGTAGCCTGGTCGGGCGCCACGCCGAAAACGGTCACCAGCCCCTGGGAGCCATCCACCTGCACCATCAGGCCCGTGGCATCGAGACCCATCTGCTTGATGTACGCCTCGATGGCATCGCCGGCAGCGCGGTTGGCCGCATCCACGTTCTCGGCCGATGCGTCGGCCGTCGCGGCGGCCTGCGCGGCCTTGGCCTCGCCGGTGCCGAACAGCTTTTCCCCCGCTTCCTTGATGAAGTCGAACATGCCCATGACATCCTCCTGACGGTGAGTGGAAACACAGAATCCATGCCATGGTGGCTGCCATGGCAAAGCGGAACCCGTGGTGAAGCGTCCCGCTGCAAAGCACGAAGGGCGCCGCAGCGCCCTTCCCCTTCGCATCAACTAGTGATTGCCGCTATCGCGCGCCCGCCTGGCCACCCCGGGCTGGCCGTGAATGCCGCGCCAGGCCCACAGTACGTAGCCGGAAATCGCATAGGCGACAAACAGTGCAAACAGGGCGACCGGCGGATCGGTCGACACCAGCACGAAGAGCACCAGTACCAGCACCATCATGCCGAACGGCACGCGGTAGCGGACATCGAGCGCCTTGCCGCTGTAGAACGGCGCATTCGACACCATCGACAGCCCGGCATACAACGTGATGCCGAACGCCACCCACGGCATCCACAGTTCCTTGACCGGCAGCTTGTTGTCGATCACCAGCCAGACAAAACCGGCGACCAGCGCCGCGGCCGCCGGACTCGGCAGCCCCTGGAAGAAGCGCTTGTCGACCACGCCGATATTGGCATTGAAGCGCGCCAGCCGCAGGGCTGCGCACGTGCAATAGACAAAGGCCGCGATCCAGCCCCATTTGCCGAGGTCATGGAGGATCCATTCGTACATCACCAGGGCTGGCGCCACGCCGAACGAGGTCATGTCCGAGAGCGAATCGTACTGTTCGCCGAACGCGCTTTGCGTGTTGGTGATGCGCGCCACGCGCCCGTCCATGCCATCGAGCACCATCGCGGCGAAGATCGCAATGGCCGCCACGTCGAAGCGCATGTTCATGGCCTGCACGATGGCAAAGAAGCCGGCGAACAGCGCTGCCGTGGTGAACGCATTCGGCAGCAGGTAGATACCGCGGCGGCGCGGACGCTCGTAGATGATGTCCTGGTCATCCGCGACATCGTCGTCCAGCTCATCCGCGCCGCGCAGCTGGTTGTGGCGGAACGGACGCAGGTGCGTCACGTTGCCATTGGTGTTCCGCTTGTTGCGTCGATGGAAGGCAACCATTACAGCGCTCCTGTCTGGTTGTCGCTTACTTCAGTTCATCCAGCTCGGCGAGGATCGTCGACGATGCCGAGACCTTTTCACCGATGGTGACACGCGGTCGCGCATTCAGCGGCAGGTAGACGTCCACGCGGGAACCGAAACGGATAAACCCATAGCGCTGGCCGCGCGACAGGCTTTCGCCGACGCGGGTGTAGCACAGGATGCGGCGTGCCACGAGGCCTGCCACCTGCACCAGTGTCACGATCTGGCCATCGACGGCGCGGCGGATCACCAGCGCATTGCGTTCGTTCTCTGTCGATGCCTTGTCCAGGTCGGCGTTGACAAACTTGCCCGGAAAGTATTCGAGCTTTTCGACCTGACCGTCAACCGAAGCGCGGTTCGAATGCACGTTGAACACGTTCATGAACACGCTGATCTTCAGCGCTTCACGGCCGGCATACGGGTCCTGGACCTTTTCCACCGAGACGATGCGCCCGTCGGCGGGTGCCAGCACGGCATTCGGTTGCGCGGGAATCGGGCGCGGCGGATCACGGAAGAACTGGAGCACGAACAGCGTGATGATCCACAACGGCAATGCCCACCAGAAACCCGCGCTGGCATGGACCAGCAGCGAGATAAGAAAGGCGCCGGCCAGGAATGGCCAGCCTTCACGGGCGATCAGCGGATGAGGATAGTTCATGCAGTGCTTGTTTGATGGAAAAGAAAAGGCACGATCGCGCACTAAACTGCGGCAGACGCGGCCACTGGCGGGCCCGACGGCACCGAAGCAGAGCAGGATAAGGCACGCTCCGCCCATAGTCTGACAAGGATAACAAAAAGCCGTTCAGGCCCCGTGAATCCCTTCCCACTATAGAAGGCATCCACGAGACACTGAACGGCTGTGACCGCGCCAGCCATCGGGCGGCACGGTCTTCAGGCTGGCAGGCAGCTTAGTTCTTCGACTGATCGACCATCTTGTTCTTGGCGATCCACGGCATCATTGCGCGCAGCTTTTCGCCAACCACTTCGATCTGGTGCTCGGCGTTCAGGCGGCGGCGCGACGACAGGGTCGGGGCGCCAGCCTTGTTTTCCAGCAGGAAGCTCTTGGCGTACTCGCCGGTCTGGATGTCCTTCAGGCACTGCTTCATGGCCTTCTTGGTCTCTTCGGTCACGACGCGCGGGCCAGTGACGTATTCGCCGTATTCGGCGTTGTTCGAGATCGAGTAGTTCATGTTGGCGATGCCGCCTTCGTAGATCAGGTCGACGATCAGCTTCAGCTCGTGCAGGCACTCGAAGTAGGCCATTTCCGGCGCGTAGCCGGCTTCCACCAGCGTTTCGAAGCCTGCCTTGATCAGCTCGACGGTACCGCCGCACAGCACGGCTTGTTCGCCGAACAGGTCGGTTTCGGTTTCTTCGCGGAAGTTGGTCTCGATGATGCCGGCACGGCCGCCGCCATTGGCGGTGGCGTATGACAGGGCGATGTCACGGGCGGCGCCGGACTTGTCCTGGTGCACGGCGATCAGGTGCGGCACGCCGCCACCCTGGCTGTACGTGGCACGCACGGTGTGGCCCGGGGCCTTCGGCGCGATCATGATCACGTCCAGGTCGGCGCGCGGCACCACGGCACCGTAGTGCACGTTGAAGCCGTGGGCGAAGGCCAGCGCGGCGCCTTCCTTGATGTTGGCGTGCACTTCGTTCTTGTACACGTCGGCGATCTGCTCGTCCGGCAGCAGGATCATGACCACGTCGGCGCCCTTCACGGCCTCGGCCACTTCCTTCACCTGCAGGCCGGCGTTGACGGCCTTGTTCCACGACGCGCCGCTCTTGCGCAGGCCGACCGTCACGTTCACGCCCGAATCCTTCAGGTTCAGCGCGTGGGCATGGCCTTGCGAGCCGTAGCCGATGATGGTGACGTTCTTGCCCTTGATGAGGGAGAGGTCGGCGTCCTTGTCGTAAAACACTTTCATGATAATTCCTTCAGTCTCTATCTTTGTATGAGGAGGCGGCATCATCAGGCGCATCGTGTGCGTCCGGATCGCGCCGCCCGGGGGGATACTGCGAAAACTTTCAGCGTGCGTGCGGGACGTCCGTTCAGACCTTCAGGATGCGCTCGCCGCGGCCAATGCCCGAGCCGCCGGTACGGACGGTCTCGAGGATGGCGGTGCGGTCGATGGCATCGAGAAACGCATCGAGCTTGACGCCGGCGCCGGTCAGCTCGATGGTGTAGGTCTTCTCGGTAACGTCGATGATGCGGCCACGGAAGATGTCGGCGGTGCGCTTCATTTCCTCGCGCTCCTTGCCGACCGCGCGCACTTTCACGAGCATCAGCTCGCGTTCGATGTGCGCGCCTTCGGTCAGGTCGACCACCTTCACCACTTCCACGAGGCGGTTCAGGTGCTTGGTGATCTGTTCGATCACGTCATCCGAACCAGTCGTGACGATCGTCATGCGCGACAGCGATGCGTCTTCGGTGGGTGCCACCGTCAGCGTCTCGATGTTGTAGCCGCGGGCCGAGAACAGGCCGACCACGCGCGACAGCGCGCCCGGTTCGTTTTCCAGCAGGACCGAAATGATGTGTCGCATTACAGGTCCTCCGCGCCGAGCAGCATTTCGGAAATGCCCTTGCCCGCCTGGACCATCGGCCAGACGTTTTCCGTGGGATCGGTCTGGAAGTCCAGGAACACGGTTCGGTCCTTCAGGCGGAAGGCCTCGCGCAGCGCCGGCTCGACGTCGGACGTCTTTTCCACGCGCATGCCGATATGGCCATAGGCCTCGGCCAGTTTCACGAAGTCAGGCAGTGCATCCATGTAGGAATGCGAGTAGCGGTTGTCGTACTCGATTTCCTGCCATTGGCGCACCATGCCCAGGTAGCCGTTGTTGAGCGAGCAGATCTTGACCGGGGTGTCGTACTGCAGGCAGGTCGACAATTCCTGGATACACATCTGGATCGAGCCCTCACCGGTGATGGTGACGACTTCCTTCTCCGGGAACGCCTTCTTGATGCCCATGGCGTACGGCAAGCCCACGCCCATCGTGCCCAGGCCACCGGAGTTGATCCAGCGGCGCGGCTCGTTGAACTTGTAGAACTGCGCGGCCCACATCTGGTGCTGGCCGACGTCGGAGCAGATGAAGGCATCGCCCTTGGTCAGTTCCCAGATCTTCTCGACCACGTACTGCGGCTTGATGATCTCGGAGCTGCGGTCGTATTTGAGGCAGTCCACCGAACGCCATTGCTCGATGCGCTCCCACCACTTGGCCAGGGCCTCGCGCTTGGGCTTGACGTCGCTGGCCTGGAGCTGGGCAATCAGTTCCTGCAGCACGTCCTTGACGTTGCCAACGATGGGGATGTCCACCTTCACGCGCTTCGAGATCGACGACGGGTCGATGTCGATGTGGATGATCTTGCGCGCCTGCGAGGCGAAGTGTCCCGGATTGCCGATCACGCGGTCATCGAAACGCGCGCCAATGGCAATCAGCACGTCACAATCCTGCATGGCCATATTGGCTTCATACGTGCCGTGCATGCCCAGCATGCCGACGAACTGCTTGCTGCTGCCCGGGAACGCGCCCAGGGCCATCAGCGTGTTGGTGACCGGGTGGCCCGTGAGAGCAGCCAGCTGGCGCAGTTCCTCGCTGGCATTGGCCAGCACCACGCCGCCGCCGGCGTAGATGTACGGACGCTCTGCGCCCTGCAGCAGCGCGACGGCCTTGCGGATCTGGCCCGAATGCCCCTTGTTCACCGGGCTGTACGAGCGCATGTCGATCGACTTGGGGTACTCGTACTTGCAGGTGTTCCGGGAGACATCCTTGGGGATGTCCACGACCACCGGGCCCGGACGGCCGGTGGAGGCAATATAGAACGCCTTCTTGATGGTCGATGCGAGGTCGCGCACGTCCTTCACGAGGAAGTTGTGCTTGACGATCGGCCGGGTGATCCCGACGGTATCGCATTCCTGGAAGGCATCCTGGCCGATCGCGTGGGTCGGCACGTTGCCGGTGATCACCACCATCGGGATCGAGTCGAGATACGCGGTGGCAATGCCCGTGACGGCATTGGTCACGCCGGGACCGGAGGTCACCAGGGCGACGCCCACCTTGCCGGTTGCCCGCGCGTAGCCGTCTGCGGCATGGACCGCGGCCTGCTCGTGGCGCACCAGGATGTGCTCGAATTTCGTTTGCTTGTGAAGCTCGTCGTAGATATACAGCACTGCGCCGCCGGGATAACCCCAGACGTACTCAACGCCTTCTTCGGCTAGTGCGTGAACGAGAATTTCCGCACCGATCATTTCGGGTGCGGCAGATGAATTGCTGTCTGCGTGGGAGAATTCCGCGCTGGGCATGTTCATTTCAGTCCTTTGCAATTTTCGGCAAAAAATTGTTTGGATGCTCTCTGCCGGGCTTGTGGCACGGGTTCAAGCGGTGCGCGTCTGCATGGAAGACCGCCTCATAAGCGGCCGGATGAGACAACCACTGATGTCGTGTGAACCGTCGATGATACTGCAATGCATCAGCGCGGTCTACGATCTTTTCGTGTCGCCCCGCCGCCATTTTGCAGACGGGTTCTTGTATTAGGGACAATACAGAAGTGGTCATGGCCACTTGTTTTTTGCTAGCATCGCACCACTCCGGCTACGCCGCGAGCCGTTCGCAGCACATCCGCCAGCACAGAGATATCGTTTTCACCCGCCTGCATGGCTACCGACCAGGAACTGTCCGACTTTCTCGCCAGCGTCGAGCGGCGCGCCTTCAAGCAGGCGGTCTTTGCCGTGCGCGACGACGAAGCGGCGCTGGACATCGTCCAGGACGCCATGATCAAGCTGGCGGAAAAATACGGCGACAAGAGCGCCGCGGAATTGCCCCCGCTGTTCCAGCGCATTCTGCAGAACACGATCCACGACCATTTCCGCCGCCAGAAGGTGCGCAATACCTGGGTGTCGCTCTTCTCGAGCCTGCGCGACGAACGCGACGGCGACGACAACGACCTGCTCGATACACTCGAAGCCCAGCCCGGATCAGAGCTGGCCGAGAGCAGCGCCGACAAGGTCGAGCGGGCACAGGTGATGCATATCATCGAGCAGGAAATCCAGCGTCTGCCCACGCGTCAACGCGAGGCATTCCTGATGCGTTACTGGGAGGATATGGACGTCGCCGAAACCGCCGCGGTCATGGGGTGCTCAGAAGGCAGCGTCAAGACGCACTGTTCCCGTGCCACGCATACCCTGGCGCAAGCATTGCGCGCACGGGGGGTTCGACTATGAGCAGAAACGACAGAGAAATTCAGGAACTACGCTTCGCGCATGAGGTTCGCGCTGCACTTGACGCATCGGCCGACAATTTGCCGGCCGATGTGAGCGAGCGGCTGGCGGCTGCGCGCCGTATGGCGCTGGCCCACAAGAAGGCCGAGGCGCCGGTGCGCGCACCGCAATTCGCCATGCCGGCCGGCCATCACGCGCCATCGTTCGACGACGAAGACGATTCTGCCTTGCACCGGGTCGGCAGCTGGCTGAAGCGGGGGGCGCTGGTCTGGGCCCTGGTCGCGCTCGGCGCCGGCCTGATCGGCATCTATCACTGGCAGCAACAGAAGCGTGTCGAGGAACTGGCGGACATCGATGCCGCCATGCTGCTCGACGACCTTCCCCCCACGGCATACGCCGACCAGGGCTTCCACGTGTTCCTGAAGCGCGGGCAATAGACATGGCCCGTGCGACTTCCCGCCCCGACGCAATCCGCCGCCGGCTGGAAACCCTGCTGCTGTCGGGTTTCTGTGCCGCCGCCGTCTGGTGCCTGACACCGCCCGCCGCCTATGCGCAGGGCCCGGTGTCGGCGCCGCAGGCCACCCCGGCTGTCAATGCACGCCCGGCCTGGTCGGAACTGACGCCGGTCCAGCAGCGCATCCTGGGGCCGCTGCAGCCACTGTGGGACACGCTGCCCGAACTCAACCGGCGCAAGTGGCTGCGTATTGCCGAACGCTATCCGAGATTTTCGCCGGATGAACAGGCACGGCTGCAGACGCGGATGGCCGAGTGGGTCAAGATGACGCCGCAGCAACGCCGCCTGGCGCGCGAAAACTACCAGATCACGCGAGCCCTGCCGGCGGAGAAGAAAGCCGAGGCCTGGGACAAGTACCAGCAGTTGCCCGAAGAGCAGAAGAAGAAGCTGGCGGCCGCCGAGCGCGTGCCGCGCAGGCCCGGCGCGGTCAGTGCGCTGCCCAGCGGCAAACGCCTGCCCAGCGACACCAGCCACCAGATTCGCCAGGACAAGAAGGCTGCGGCACTGACGGCAAAGCCGGCCTCGGCGGCGGCTGCCAGGGCCGGCACCGCCGACGCACCGGCCGCCCCGGCGGCGGCAACGCCGCCGGCAAACGCTCCGGCAGCCCCCGCGTCCGCACCGGAAGGCGGGTCCGAAGCCGCTGCCGCCACCCAGGCCGACAGCACAATCCGGCAGTAAAGCGTCCCACGGACAGCCATTTGGCATAATCGCCGGATTCCGCCCATGCCCGGGCCAGGCCCGGTCACGCCGGAACGCTTGTCCAAGGTCATCCGATTCCGTGCCATGCCTGCCGCCACCCTCGCTCCGTCGCCCGCCGTCTCCTCGCATCCGTCCGCCCCGCCGCTGCGTCGACGCATCGCCTGCATGCTGTACGAGGGCGTACTGCTGTTCGGCGTGTTGAGCGCCTCGACGGCGTTATTCCTGCTAGTCCGCCCGATGCTGCAGCAGCTTGGGCTGGACAGCCCCTATGCCATCCAGGGTTGGAGCTTTGTGGTCATGGGACTCTATTTCACCTGGTTCTGGCAGCGCAGCGGCCAGACCCTGGCCATGCAGACCTGGCGCATGCGGATCGAGACCGCCCAGGGTGAGCCGCCGCGCTGGCCGCAGGCCGCCCTGCGCTATGTGCTGGCGTGGCTGTGGCTGCCGCCTTCGGCAGCGCTCGGGCATTGGCTCGGCCTGGTGAAAGGCCCGTTCGTCGGCGTGCTCTGCGGCGGGCTCTTCGTGTGGATCCTGCTGGCCTTGCTCGATCCGCGCCGCCAGTTCCTGCACGACCGCCTGGCGCGAACGCGCGTGACCGACCTGCGGCCACCGCGCCCATGACCCTGAGCGCCGCCGGCGCGCGCCGCGTGGCGGTAACGCTGCAGGCGGCCACTGCGGCCGGAATCGGCTGGCTACTGACGCAATACGCTGGCTGGAACTGGCCGGCGGCACTGCTCGCCGGTATCGCGGCAGTACTGGCCGGACTGGCCTTGGGCATCGGACTGGCCTTCGCCATGACGCTGCGCGGCACCGGCGTGGCGCGCCACCAGCGCCCTCCTGCCGCGCCGGCCGGGCTTGCCAGCGGCAGGTTTCCGCTGCGGCCCCTCGAGGCTGTCCGGTGCTTCGCCAATGAGTACATTGCGGTCTTCCGCATGTTCAACTGGCTGCAGCCGTTCTGCTCTCACCGCCGATACGCGCAGCCCGCGGAAACGTTTGCCACACGCCCGATGCCTACCGTGCTGCTGGTGCATGGCTACGCATGCAATCATGCCGTCTGGCTGGATCTGCAACCCGCGCTGGCGGCATCCGGCTATCCCTGCGAAGCCATCGACCTCGAGCCAGTTCTGGGCGATCTCGACGACTATGCCGACGCCCTGCGCCGGCATGTCGGCCAGGTCAATGCGCGTACGGGCCAGCCCCCGCTGCTGGTCTGCCATAGCATGGGCGGGCTGGTCGCGCGGGCGGCACTGGCGCGCTCCGGCGAGAACCTCTGCGCCGGGGTCGTCACGCTTGGCACCCCGCACCACGGCTGCGCGCTGGCCCGCTTCGGCGCCGGCCGCAACAGTTGGCAGATGCGCTGCGGCAGCCCCTGGCTGAGGGCGCTGGCCCGGATCGAAGCCCAGGCACCCGGCTTGCGCGCGCGCCTCGTGTCGATCTTCAGCTGGCACGATTCCATCGCCGGCCCGCCTTGCACCAGCTGGCTGGACGGCGCGCAGAACAAGACGCTGACGGGCATCGGCCATGTATCGCTGCTGCGCGACCCGCGCGCCATCACGGCGGTGCTCGACGCACTGGCCTCGTTGCGCACGGCAGCACCCTGACGCCTCCGCGCGGCGCTGTCGGATGGCGGCAACGTTTCATATGTCATTCATGTTTCCGTCACCGCTCCGTCACGGCGTACTGGCTGAATGCAGCCATCGCCGTCATCGGGGCCGCCATGGTTCAAGCAATCCGGTCTGCACTCGGAATTCTGTCGGGAGTCTCGCACAGGCTGCGTGGCAGCCCTGATCCCGAACTCTCGCAGGTCCTGTCGCGCATCGCCGCGCTCGCGGCCTTCGTGCCGCCGCCGGCCGAGCCCCCCGCCCTGCCGGCGCTGGCACCGCCGTCCGATGCCAGCCAGCATTTCCCGCCCGAGCCGCACCCGATCCAGCAGTACCGCGCGATCTGGCTGTCCGACATCCACCTGGGCACCGCCGGCTGCCAGGCCGACTACCTGCTCGATTTCCTCAAGCACAACGAATCCGAACGGCTCTACCTGGTCGGCGACATCATCGACGGGTGGCAGCTCCGGCGCGGCTGGTACTGGCCGCAGAGCCACAACGACGTGGTGCAGAAGCTGCTGCGCAAGGCGCGCAAGGGCACCGAGGTCATCTACGTCCCCGGCAATCACGACGAAGTCGCCCGGCAGTTCGACGGCCTGGCGTTCGGCGACATCACGGTGCGCGAAGACGCCGTCCACGTGACGGCTACCGGCAAGCGCCTGTGGGTCGTGCACGGCGACCTGTTCGACGGCGTAGTGCAGCACGCGCGCTGGCTCGCGTACCTCGGCGATTCGCTGTACACGGTGATCCTGGCGATGAACCGCCACTTCAACCGCATCCGCGCACGGCTCGGCTTCCCGTACTGGTCGCTGTCGCAGTACCTGAAGCACCAGGTCAAGAACGCGGTGAACTACATCAGCTCGTTCGAACACGCGATGGTCGACGAGGCGCGCCGGCGCGGCTGCGACGGCGTGGTCTGCGGCCATATCCACAAGGCCGAGATCCGCGACGTGAACGGCCAGCTCTACTGCAACGACGGCGACTGGGTCGAAAGCCTGTCGGCGCTGGTCGAAACCATGGAAGGCGAGCTCAAGATCGTCTACTGGACCACGCTGCTCGACGCGCCGCAAGCCATGCCGCGCAAGCGCCGTCGCGCGGCCGCCATCACGGGCTAAACCGCCGGCCCGATCCCCCGATTTTTCAAGAACGCGGCCACACCATCGAGGAGTCCGCATGAAGATCCTGATCGTCACCGATGCCTGGGAACCGCAGGTCAATGGCGTGGTGCGCACGCTCAAGTCGACCCGCCGCGAGCTGGAGGCCATGGGCCACACGGTGGACATGATCACGCCACTGGAATTCCGCACAGTGCCGTGTCCGACTTATCCCGAGATCCGCCTGTCGCTGCTGCCGTCGGCGCGCGTGGCGCAGCGCATCCGCGACTTTGCGCCGGACGCCCTGCATATCGCCACCGAGGGCCCGCTCGGCATGGCCGCGCGCCGCTACGCGCTGCGCCGCGAAATGCCGTACACGACGGCCTACCACACGCGCTTCCCGGAGTACGTGCAGGCCCGCTTCGGCATTCCGCTGTCGTGGACGTACCGCTTCCTGCGCTGGTTCCACGGCCCCGCGCAGGCCGTGATGGCGCCGACGCCCGTGGTGCTGGACGATCTGCGGCGCTACGGCATCGGACACTGCGTGCTGTGGACCCGCGGCGTGGACCTGGAGGTGTTCAAGACGCAGCGTGTCAACGTGCTCAACACCGCGCATCCGATCTTCCTCTATGTCGGCCGCGTGGCCGTGGAAAAGAACGTGGAGGCCTTCCTGGCGCTGGACCTGCCGGGCTCCAAATGGGTGGTGGGCGACGGGCCCGCGCTGGGCTCGCTGCGCGCGCGGTATCCGGGAGCCAACTACCTCGGCGTGCTGAGCCAGCCAGAATTGGCCAGGGTGTATGCTTCGGCTGACGTGTTCGTGTTTCCCAGCCGCACCGATACCTTCGGACTGGTGCTGCTCGAAGCGCTGGCCAGCGGCCTGCCGGTGGCGGCCTATCCCGTGACCGGCCCGATCGACGTGCTTGGCGAGAGCCCGGCCGGCGTGATGCACGAAGACTTGCGCGAAGCCTGCCTGGAAGCGCTGCGCATCGACCGCGCGTCCGCCCGCGCGCATGCCGAGCGGTTCTCGTGGCGTGCCGCGTCCGAGCAGTTCCTGGCGCACCTGCGTCCGCTTTCGGCCGGCGGCAGTACCGGCAGCGCGGACGACGTGCCTGTCCAACCCGCCCCACAGACCCATGCCGAAACCACCTCAGCCGCTGCCGTCCGACCCGTCGCTGCGGGGGCAGGCACCTCGCCCGCCAAGCAGTGATTACTCGATCGAGCAGAACCCGCACAAGGGCAACCGCGGCCTGGCCCGAGCCTGGCATGCCGCGATCAATTCCTTTTCCGGGCTGCGCTACGCCGTACTCGAGGAAAGCGCGTTCCGCCAGGAGCTGACGCTGGTGGCGATCCTGGCGCCGTGCGCTTTCGTGCTGCCGGTCGGCACGGTCGAGCGCATCATGCTGCTGGGCACGTTGCTGGTGGTGCTGATGGTGGAACTGCTGAACTCGAGCGTCGAGGCGGCGATCGACCGCATCTCGCTGGAGCGCCACAGCCTGTCCAAGCGCGCCAAGGATTTCGGCAGCGCCGCGGTCATGCTGGCGCTGATTCTCTGCGGCGGCACGTGGATCGCGATCGCCGGGCCGCACGTCGTGCACTGGTTGCGACAGCTGGCAGGCTGAGCCGCCGCGCGGGATGCCGCAAGGGCGAAGGCAGGCCGGGCCGATTGCTTATAATCGCTACCCTGCCCCGATTCACCGATCGCCCGGACGCCCATGGAACCCAAACCGCAAACCGGTCCCCGCCGCACCAGGGACCGCATCCTCGACGTCTCGCTGCGCCTGTTCAACGAAGTCGGCGAACCCAACGTCACCACCACCACCATTGCGGACGCCATGGAGATCAGCCCCGGCAATCTCTACTACCACTTCCGCAACAAGGACGACATCATCAATTCCATCTTCGTGCGCTTCGAGCAGGAGATGGAACGGCGCCTGAAGCTGCCCGAGGACCACAAGGCCACGCTTGACGAGAGTTGGGGCTACCTGCAGTACATGTCGGAGTTCCTGTGGAACTACCGTTTCCTGTACCGGGACATCAACGACCTGCTGGCTCGCAACCGCATGCTGGAGACCAACTTCAAGCGCATCGTCGGGCAGAAGAAACGCTTTGCGCTGGAGATCTGCACCCAGTTCATCGAAGATGGCGAGATGGAAGCGACCCCGGAGCAGGTCGAAGCGATCTGCACCAACATGGTCGTGCTCGCCACTTACTGGCTGTCGTTCCAGTTCGTGCAGCATCCGCGCCAGTACAACGACCCCGCGCAGATCCGCGGCTACCTGCACGGCTCCAGCTATCACATTTTTTCGATCCTGGCGCCGTACCTGCGCGGCCGCGCGCGCGAGGCGTTCGAGCAGCGCGCGCGCGAATACGCCGCGTCCGGCGCGCCCCAGGAAAACCCGTCAGACAAGGACAAGAAGTGAAATCCGTTTGCGTGTATTGCGGCTCCAGCCCCGGCACTCGCCCCGAGTATGCCCAGGCCGCCCGAGCGCTCGGCAAGGCGCTGGTGGAAAACGACATGTCGCTGGTCTATGGCGGCGGCAAGGTCGGACTGATGGGCATCGTTGCCGATGCCGTACTGGATCACGGCGGCACCGCGATCGGCATCATCCCCGACGCGCTGATGCAGAAGGAAGTGGGCCACCGCGGCCTGACCGAACTGCACGTGGTGCGCAATATGCACGAACGCAAGCAGATGATGGCCGACCGCGCCGATGCCTTTATCGCCATGCCCGGCGGCGTGGGCACGTTCGAGGAGCTGTTCGAGACCTTCACGTGGCTACAGCTCGGCTACCATGCCAAGCCGGTCGGGCTGCTCAACGTGGCGGGCTTCTATGACGGCATGCTGGGCTTCCTGTCGCACGCGGTGCAGGAAGGATTCCTCAAGCAGGTTCATGCCGACCTGCTGCATGTAGCCGACACGCCGGCAGCGCTGCTGGGCAAGCTGGGCAACGCCCCGCGCGAGATCGTCGACAAGTGGCAGGAACGCCGCGACGAAACCTGACGCAGGGCCCGGTGCCGGGCAGGCCGCGACATCAGAACCGCGAGCCCGGCTCCTTGAGGAAAGCCAGTTCCTCCGGCGTGCTCTGCCGGCCCAGGATGGCATTGCGGTGCGGAAAACGCCCGAAGCGCGCGATGACCACGCGATGCTTTTCCGCCCACTCCACCACATCCACCTTCCCGGCAGTCTCTTCACGCAGCTGCGTCGTCAGCCGGACGCTTTCGTCCTGGTCCTGCAGCGACTCCGAGTGCTCGAACGGCAGGTAGCAGAACATGCGGTGAAAGCCGGTCGGCAATTCACGGTCCATCCCGCCCTCGACCATGCGCCGCGCCAGCGCCAGTGCCTGGGCATCGGTCGCAAAGCTGCGCGGGTCGTTGCGGAACAGGTTGCGCGGGAACTGGTCGAGCAACACCACGCGGGCGCAGGCGCCTTCATGCGTGGCGCACCAGTCCTCGCCGTCGTCGGGGTCGCCGGAGTGCGCCGTCTCCCACAACGTCAGGAAGCGTGAGCGGATCACGTCGTCGAACGCGGCGGACTTGGTGAACCATTCCCGCCGCTCGGTGTTCCAGACCGGCGAGCCGTGGTGGCCGAACCAGAACTCCAGCAGTTCGTGGGCGGCTTCAGGCAACTTGTCTTGCATCGCCCTACCCCTTTCTAGAAAAGATTCTCGAAGCGATCCGGGCCGCTTCAGCGGGCCACGTTGCGCATCCAGTCAGCGGTCTGGAAGAAGGCCTGCATCAGGCGCAGTTGCAGGTCCTCGGACAGTCCGATGTCCTGCATCGCCAGCGCCATGCAACGCATCCACTGGTCACGCTCGCTGACGCCGATTTCAAACGGCATATGGCGCGCGCGCAGGCGCGGATGGCCGAAGCGCTCGATGAAATGATTTGGGCCGCCCAGCCAGCCGCACAGGAACCAGAACAGCTTGTCGCGCGACCCGTCGAGCGAAGGCGGATGGATCGCGCGCAGGCCGGCGAACTCCGGTTCCAGGTCCATCAGGTCGTAGAAGCGGTCCACCAGCTCGCGCACGCGCGCTTCGCCGCCGACCAGGTCGAAGGCCGTGACTTCGGTGCCGGCCTTGCCGGTGGATTCGGGTTCGGTACTCATTCAGATACTCGCAAACTGTGGACGGCGAGCCGGGGCATCATGCATCACGCAATGTCGCCAGCGCCGGCTGGCGCAGCACATCGCGCAGGCCCAGCCAACCGCCCGCAAAAGCGCACAGCATGCCAGAAACCACGCCGGTCGGCACGATCCACGGATTGAAGCGATAGGGGAAATCGAAGACATACTGGGACAACCCCCAGCCGACCGCAATCGCACCGAGACTGGCCAGCAGGCCGGCCAGCCCGCCGACCACCAGGAATTCCGCGTACTGCGTTTGCCTGACCTGCGCGGCCGAAGCGCCCAGTGCCTTGAGCAGGCCGGCATCGCGCATGCGTTCGTCGCGCGCGCCCGACAGTGCCGCGTACAGCACCGTGATGCCCGCCGCCAGCGTGAAGACGAAGAGGAATTCCACGGCGGCAATGACCTGGTCCACCACTGCCTGGATCTGCCGCAGGATCAGGTCGGTGTTGACCATGGTGATGTTGGGAAACGCTGCGACCAGCCGGTTGCCAAGCGCCGCGCTCGCGGCCGGCAGGTGGAAGGCGGTGATATAGGTCTCGGGCAGCCCGTGCATGGCGGAAGGCGAAAGGATCACGAAGAAATTGACCCGCATCGATCCCCAGTCGAGCTTGCGCAGCGAGGTCACAGTTGCCTGTACGTTCTGGCCCGCGACGTCGAAGTGCAAGGTATCGCCGAGGCGGATGCCAAGGGTCTTGGCGATCCCTTCCTCGACCGATGCCCCCGCGCCGGTACCATGGAGCCAGTGCCCGGCAACCACCTGATTGCCTTCCGGCAGCGCGTCGGTATAGGACAGGTTGAATTCGCGCTCCACCAGGTTGCGCGCGCGGCCTTCGGCGTAGCTGTCCGCACGGATCGGGCGCGCGCCGATTTGCGTCAGGCGTCCGCGCACCATGGGATACAGCAGGTCGTGGATGCCGGCCGTGGCCAGCATGCCGCGCAACGGCTCGCGCTGGTCCGGCTGGATGTTGATGATGAAGCGGTTGGGCGCGTCGGCGGGTGTCGCGTTGCGCCATGAATCGACCAGGTCGTTGCGCGTCATGCCGAGCAGAAGCAGCGCCATCAGGCCCACCGCAAGCGCCACGGTCTGCAGCACGGTCACGGCGCGGCGCCGCTCCAGCACGGCCAGCGCAAAGCGCCAGCCCACGGCAGTCCGGCCCGACAGCCGGCCGCGCAGCGCGCGCGACAGCAGCATCAGCAGCCCGAGCGCCAGCAGCGCGAATACGGCACCAGCCGCGGCAAACCCGCCAGCAGTGGTCAGCCCGAGCCGCAGGTCGCGCGCCGCCACCAGCAACAACGCGACGAAGGCGCCAAGCCCCAGCGCATAAGCCGCCCACGCCGACACGGGCGGCGGCCCGATGTCACGGCGCAGCACGCGCAACGGCGCGATGCGCGTCAGCGCGAGCAACGGTGGCAGCGCAAAGCCCGCTAGCAGCACGAGCCCGGCCAGCACACCCACGATCGCCGGCAACAACGACGGCTGCGGCAGCGAGACCTGCAGCAGCCCCCCCAGCGACATCAGCAACCCGTAGTGGGCCAGATAGCCCAGCACCACGCCCACCGTGGCCCCGGCCGCGCCAAGCAACAGGAACTCCAGGCCGAAGGCCGCCAGGATCTGGCGGCGCGACAGCCCCATGCACTTGTAGACCGCGCACGCGTCGGTATGCCGCTGCATATAACGACGCGCCGACATCGCGATCGCCACCGCGGCGATCATCGACGAGAGCACCGCGACCAGCGACAGGAAGCGCTCGGCGCGGTCCAGCGTCGCGCGCATCTGCGGCTGCCCCGATTCGAGCGATTCCACGCGCGTGTTGCGCAGCTTGAGGCGGTCGATCTCCCCCGCGGCCCAGCGCTGGTAGGCACGGCCCGCGGCGTCGGGCCCCGCCACCAGCAGGCGGTAGCTCACGCGGCTGCCCCAGCCGATCAGGCCGGTGCTGTCGAGATCGGACAGCGGCATCAGCACGCGCGGCGCGAAGTTCATGAAGCCCGCGCCGCGATCGAGTTCCTGCGTGACGATACGTTCGATGCGGAACGTGCGGCTTCCCAGCTGCAGCGCGTCGCCCACGCGCACGCCCAGCGCACCCAGCAGCGCCTCGTCCACCCACACCGTGCCGGGCGCCGGAATGCCTTCAACGGCCTGCTCCGGACCGCCGGGCACGGCGGCCACCTTCAGCTTGCCCCGCAACGGATAGGCAGGGCTGACCGCCTTGAGCGCGGCGAGCTGGCTCGGCGCTTCCGCGCCGGCCGGGGCATCGGCGCGGCGTGCCGTCGCCATGCTCGGAAAGGTTACCGTGTGTGCCACCGTCATCCCCGTCTCGGCAGCATGGTTGGCGAACGCTGCATCGAACGGGTGGTCGGACACCAGCAGCACATCCGCCGCAATCATCTGCCGCGCGTCGCGCTCCAGGCCCAGGCGCATGCGGTCGGCCAGGAAGCCGACGCTGGTCAGCGCGGCGACCGCCAGCACCAGCGCAAACAACAGCAGGTAAAGCTCGCCGGCCAGCCAGTCGCGCCGCGCCATGCGCAGGGCCTGTCGCCACGCGGAGAATCGATGCCCCCGCAGCACTTCAGGAGGAACGGAAGCGGAAACGGAGGTGTCGGGCACGGAAGCGGGTTCGGTTGGCATCAATGTTGGATCAAGTCATTTTGACGGCGCCGCCAGACGGGCAATCAAGCGGCGCGGGGCCGGACAGGCGGTCAGGTTCGTCTTGCGGGCGGTCGCGGGCTATCCGTGCGGTTGCGCAAGGTGGCATGCAGGCGGCGCACGCCGCGCCAGAGCTTGGGCAGCAGCCAGACGGCAATCACCAGGAAAACTACCAGCAGGACCAGGAACAGCACCGGCAGGAAAAAGGCCAGCAGCAGGCTGCCGGTTGCCGTGACATCCTCGGTAAATGAGGCCGCCCAGTTCGAGAAAGGCTCCGGCGAGACATTGATCAGCGCGCGCGTGCCGGCCTTGGCGACGTGGGCCGTGCCGGCAAGGGTTCCGCCGACCAGCCCGGCCGCGACCATCCACTGCGGGTCCAACTGGCCGAATGCCGCCGCCGCAAGGATGGCACCGGCAGGAATGCGGATGAAGGTATGGATGCTGTCCCAGACCGAATCAAAGCCGGGGACCTTGTCGGCGATGAACTCCGCCAGCGCGAGCACCGCCGCCACGCCGATCACCCACCATGACTCCAGCGCGTGCAACCCCGGCGGCAGGTGCAGCCAGCCCAGCCGCGACAACGCGCCTGCGGTCAGGATTGCGAGATAGAGTCGGAAGCCGCTGGCCCAGGACATGCCTGCGGCCAGCGCGGCGGTTTCCAGCATGGGGCTCCTTGCAATGGCGGAACGATGGCTCAGGCCACTGCAAGGAGTGTAGCGCGAACCCCGCGCCTGCAATCAGGCCCGGCCGCCAGCGGATCAGCCGCCCTCCTTGCCGTCGGGGCCGAACCACGGCAACGCTTCCTGCGGCGTGAGGATGCCGGCGGGCTCTGCCATCGCGTAGCCCGGCAATGCCTCGATGCGCCGCGCGAACGCGGGATCGGCGAGCAAACCCAGCAGGCCTGGCATCCAGCCCGCGGTCTGGTCGTTCTTGCGCAGCGCCAGGTAGTACGCCTCGCGCGTGAGCGGCACAAAACCCAGGCCCAGCGCCTCGGCATTCATGCGCAACCCGAAGCCGACCTGCGCGCGCCCGGCATGCACGGCTTCCGCCACCTTTTCGTTGCTGAATTCCGGCTCGTCGTAGCCGGTGATCTGATCAGGATAGAGCCCGTCGGCGGCCAGGAGCTGGTCAAACAGCATGCGCGTGCCGGAACTGCGCTGCCGGTTGATGAAGCGCGCCCGGGTGTTGACCAGGTCACGCAACCCATGGATCTGGCCAACCATGTCGGGCGCCACGATCAGGCCCTGTTCACGCCACGCCAGGCGCAGCAGGCGCACCGAGGCGGGCCGCAGCCACTTGCGCAGGGTCAGGTGCGCGACGGACCCCGCGGTCTGCACGGGCGACACATAGAAACCGGCCAGTTCCGATTGCCGTTCCTGCAGACAGATCAGTCCCTCGACACTGCCGCAGAACACCGTGTCGATCTGGAGTCCGGCCGTCTGTTCCCGGATGGCGCCGGATAGCACCTCGATGGCGGGATCGTGGCTGCCGGAAAAATGCACGCAAGTCTGGGGCTGGGACGCCTCTTCAAGTTCAGCGGAAAACTCGGCCATGGCGCGTTGCACGGCCGGGTCGATGGTTTCTCGCAGACGCAATTCGGCGCGCAGCAGGCGTTCGCCGAAACGTGTCAGCGACGCGCCGCGGCCACGTTCCATGTCAAGCACGGGGCGTCCGAACATGTCCTCCCACGTCCGCATCACGCCCCAGGCGTGGCGATAGGACAGGCCGATCTCACGCGCGGCGCGATGCAGCGAACCGGTCTCGCGCACGGCCTTGAGCAACTGGAAGACCTTGGCATTGGCGCGCGGATTGTCATCTTCCGCAATCACTGGAAATAGCTCAAAACGGAATGTCATATGTTCCGCCTTGCATATTTACATCGTGGATGGGCGTCGACCACAATGAATCACCCCGTTTTTCATGTAGTTTTGTGAATTCTCCATGACCTGCCAAGGCATGGCAATTATGTTTTTAATGACATAACCCAAGGAACCCTATATGTCACGGACTGCATTCCGGAAGCATCCCGTCGTAGTCTGCGTCCTTTTCCTGGTCGCCTTTTCCGCGGCGCAGGCCGGAGAGCTCAAACTGGCCACGACCACCAGCACGGAGAACTCGGGCCTGCTCAAGTACCTGCTGCCGAAGTTCGAGCAGAAGTCAGGTGTGAACATCAAGGTCATCGCCGTGGGCTCCGGCAAGGCCATGAAGATGGGCGAAATGGGCGACGTGGACGTGCTGCTCGTGCACGCGCGCAAGATGGAAGATGAATTCGTGGCGGCCGGCTACGGCGTCAACCGCCGCGACGTCATGTACAACGACTTCATCGTGGTAGGTCCGGCCAGCGATCCGGCGGGCATCAAGGGCGGCAAGGATGTGCTCGCGGGCTTCCGCAAGCTGGCGGGCAGCGGCAGCAAGTTCATCTCGCGCGGCGACAATTCCGGCACCGACGTGATGGAAAAGGACTACTGGAAGCAGATCGGCGTTGAGCCGAAGGGACAGCCCTGGTACGTCAATGCAGGCCTCGGCATGGGCGAGGTCCTGACCATGGCCGCCCAGATGCCCGCCTATACGCTGTCGGACCGCGCCACCTACGGCGCCTACCGCGCCAAGACGGGGCTGGCCATCGCCGTGCAGGGCGACCCGAAGATGTTCAACCCGTACGGGATCATCGCGGTCAACCCGGCCAGGCACGCGGGCACCAACTACACCGACGCGATGAAACTGGTGGAATGGATTACCTCGCCCGAAGGACAGCAGGCCATTGCGGGCTACAAGGTGGATGGCGAGCAGCTGTTCTTCCCGGACTACAAGGCTACGCAAGCCAGCAACTAAGCCGGCCACGCCGTTTTATCGCGAAGACAGGGCAGCCTGGCGCGCTGCCCTTTTCGTTTCAGCCCGCCTCCGCCTCCAGCCGCGGCAATTGCGGCAGGTCGGCGGCCACCTCGGCAATCATCCGACGCATCCACATCACATCCGGCGCGGCATGGCAGCGCTCGTGCCAGAGCTGGTAGAAGCGCATGCGTGGAAATGTCACCGGCGAAGGCACCATCCGGATCGGCAGGTACTGCGCATAGTGCGCGGCAAACTGGCGCCCGGTGGTGAACACCATATCGGTCTTCATCAGCACATACGGCACCAGCCCGAAATACGGCAGCGTCACCTGGATATTGCGCTTGTAGCCCTGTTCGGCGAGCGCCTGGTCGATCATGCTGCGCTGCATCGATGCGTAGGGCGCCGGCGCCAGATGGGGCATCTCCAGGTAGTGCTTCAGCGTCAGCCCCTTGCGCGCGAGCGGGTGCTGGCCGCCCAGCATGCAGACCACCTCGTCGTCGAACAGCGGCGAGATATGCAGGTGTTCGGGCGGCGACAGCCAGTTGCCCACGACAATGTCCAGTTGCCCCTGCTCCAGGTCTTCGAGAAAGTCGCCCGACGAGGTCATCGGATGCACGAACAGCTTGGCTCCCGGGGCCAGGCGGCGCATGCGCTCGACGATATTGGGCAGGAAGAACGCATCCAGGTAATCCGGCGCACCAAGGTGGAACGTGCGCGTGGTGGTGGCCGGGTCGAACTGCTGCGGCGGCCGGGCGATGCGGTCCATCGCCGCCAGGCTCTGCTCGGCCAGCTCGAGCAGTTCGCGCCCGCGCTCGGTCGCCACCATGCCGTTTTTGCCGCGCACCAAAATAGCGTCGCCGGTGATGTCGCGCAGCCGCTTGAGCGTATTGCTGATGGCCGGCTGCGACTGGCCCAGGCGCACGGCCGTGCGGGTCACGCTCTGCTCGGTCAGCAGGGTGTGGAGCACCCGCAGCAAATAGGTATCGAGATGGTCGCGTCCGTGCATGGCGATAAGGGGCGTGCCGGGGGCTGGCCGGCAGGCTGGCGTGGGGTAAGGGAACGGCGCATAGTGTATGTCACGCAACCCGCCATCGGTCAATTCGCGTGGCGGGCGAGCCGATGGGCGGGCATTCTGATGGGGCATATCACCTGGACGGAATATTGCATGAATTAAGCCAATGCTATGTTTCCGCCATCACAGAACGAGATAAAGACCATGGAGACGCAAACCATCCGCTTTTTCCATCGCGGTCAGGTCAGGGAAGTATCCGACGCCCCCGTTACCCGCACCGTGCTGCAGTACCTGCGCGAGGACGTGCGCTGCACCGGCACCAAGGAAGGCTGCGCCGAAGGCGACTGCGGCGCCTGCACCGTCGTGATCGGCGAGCTGCAGGACGGCGGCGATGTCGAATTCAAGGCCGTCAACGCCTGCATCCAGTTCCTGCCGACGCTCGACGGCAAGGCGCTGATCACCGTCGAGGACCTGCGCCAGGCCGACGGCACCCTGCACCCGGTGCAGGAAGCCATGGTCGAATGCCACGGTTCGCAATGCGGCTTCTGCACGCCCGGTTTCGTCATGTCGCTGTGGGCGCTGTACCAGCAGCACACCCCGGGCGGCGAAGCGCCGGCGCGCCAGACCATCTGCGACGCGCTGACCGGCAACCTGTGCCGCTGCACCGGCTACCGCCCGATCATCGACGCCGGCGAACGCATGATGGCCATGCCCGCCCCGCACGCCAGCAAGCTCGATCCGAAGCAGATCGCCGAGAATCTGCGCAAGCTCAAGCGCGGCGAAACCTTCCGCTACAGCGCCAAGGGCCAGAATTTCTACGCCCCTCGCACGGCGGCGGAATTCGGCGCGATCAAGGCCGCCGAACCGGACATCCGCATCCTGGCGGGCAGCACCGACGTGGGCCTGTGGGTCACCAAGCAGTTCCGCGAACTGGGCAACCTGCTCTATATCGGCCAGGTGGAAGACCTGCAGTCGCTCACCGAGAGCGACGGCGCGATCGAGATCGGCGCAGGCGTGACGCTCGAGAAGGCCTACGCCGCACTGACCGCCGCGCACCCGGAACTCGAAGAGATGTGGAAGCGCTTCGCCTCGCTGCCGATCCGCAATGCCGGCACGCTCGGCGGCAACATCGCCAACGGCTCGCCGATCGGCGACTCGATGCCGGCGCTGATCGCGCTCGGCACAGAAGTGGTCCTGCAACACGGCGAGACCCGCCGCACGCTGCCGCTCGAAGACCTCTACCTGGCCTACCAGAAGACGGCCATGACCGAGGGCGAGTTCGTCGCCGCGCTGCGCGTGCCGGTCAAGGGACCGCAGCACTTCAGGACCTACAAGTTGTCCAAACGCTTTGACGAGGATATTTCCGCCGTGTGCGCTGCCTTCGGCATCACGGTCGAGCAAGGTGTGGTGACGCAGGCGCGCATCGCGTTTGGCGGCATGGCCGCCACGCCCAAGCGCGGCGCGGCGACTGAAGCCGCACTGATGGGCCAGCCCTGGAACGAGGCTACCGTGCGCGCCGGCATGGCGGCCCTGTCGCAGGACTACACACCGCTGTCCGACATGCGTTCGACTGCCTCGTACCGCACACGCGGTGCCGCCAACCTGCTGTACCGCTTCTGGCTGGAGACGCGCGCCGATGCGCTGCCCGCAGCCGCCGTCAACGTCCGCGCGCTCGGCGCCGGCACCACCGCAACCGTCACGGCCTGAGGAGAGATCGGCATGAACAAGCAAACCGAACCCTTCCTGCTCGACGCCAGCGTGGCCGACGAGACCGTGCCGCAGGTCGGCATCTCGCGCCCGCATGAATCGGCGCACCTGCACGTGGCGGGCACCGCCACCTATACCGACGACATTCCCGAGCTGGCCGGCACGCTGCATGCGGCGCTCGGCATGAGCAGCCGCGCCCATGCCCGCATCAAGTCGATTTCGCTCGACAAGGTGCGCGCCGCGCCGGGGGTGATCGATGTGCTGACCGTGGACGACATTCCGGGCGTCAACGACTGCGGCCCGATCATCCACGATGACCCCATCCTGGTGCGCGACGTGGTGCAGTTCATCGGCCAGCCGATCTTCGTGGTGGTGGCCACGTCGCACGATGCGGCGCGCCGCGCCGCACGTCTGGGCGTGATCGAATACGAAGACCTGCCGCCAGTGCTGTCGCCCGAGGCCGCGCACGCGGCAGGCAGCTACGTGCTGCCGCCGATGCACCTGACGCGCGGCGAGCCGCAGCAGCATATCGCCGCCGCCGCGCAGCGCGACGCTGGCAATATCCGCCTGGGCGGGCAGGAACAGTTCTACCTTGAAGGCCAGATTGCCTACGCCGCGCCGCGCGAGAACGACGGCATGCATGTGTGGTGCTCGACCCAGCACCCGACCGAAATGCAGCACGCCGTGGCCCACATGCTGGGCTGGCACGCGCATCAGGTGCTGGTGGAATGCCGGCGCATGGGCGGCGGCTTTGGCGGCAAGGAATCGCAGTCGGCGATGTTCGCGTGCTGCGCCGCGCTGGCGGCCTGGAAGCTGTTGTGCCCGGTCAAGCTGCGCCCGGACCGCGACGACGACATGATGATCACCGGCAAGCGCCATGACTTCGTGTTCGACTACGAAGTCGGCCACGACACGGAAGGCCGCATCGAGGGCGTGAAGATCGACATGGTGTCGCGCGCCGGTTTCTCGGCCGACCTGTCCGGCCCGGTGATGACGCGCGCGATCTGCCACTTCGACAACGCCTACTGGCTGCCGAACGTGCAGATCGACGGCTACTGCGGCAAGACCAACACGCAGAGCAATACCGCGTTCCGCGGCTTCGGCGGCCCGCAGGGCGCGTTCGCGATCGAGTACATCCTCGACAACGTGGCGCGCAATGTCGGCAAGGATTCGCTGGACGTGCGCCGCGCCAACTTCTACGGCAAGACCGAGCGCAATGTCACGCCGTATGGCCAGACGGTCGAAGACAACGTCATCCACGAACTGATCGACGAACTGGTGGCCACCAGCGAATATCGCGCGCGCCGCGAGGCTACGCGAGCGTTCAACGCAACCAGCCCGATCCTGAAGAAGGGCATTGCGATCACGCCGGTGAAGTTCGGCATCTCGTTCAACGTGGCGCACTACAACCAGGCTGGCGCGCTCGTGCACGTTTACAACGACGGCTCGGTGCTGGTGAATCACGGCGGCACCGAGATGGGCCAGGGCCTGAACACCAAGGTGGCGATGGTGGTGGCGCATGAACTGGGCATCCGCCTGGAACGCGTGCGCGTGACCGCGACCGACACCAGCAAGGTGGCCAATACCTCGGCCACCGCGGCATCGACCGGCGCCGACCTGAACGGCAAGGCCGCGCAGGACGCCGCGCGCCAGATCCGCGAGCGCCTGGCCGAGTTCGCCGCCCGCAAGGCTGGCGTAACGCCGGAGAGCGTGCGCTTCAACGATGACCTGATCGTGGCGGGCGAGTTGCGCCTGTCATTCGGCGACCTGGCCCGCGAAGCCTACGTGGCGCGCGTGCAGCTGTGGTCGGACGGTTTCTACACCACGCCCAAGCTGCATTGGGACCAGAAGAAGCTGAATGGCCGGCCGTTCTATTATTTTGCCTATGGCGCGGCCTGCTCCGAGGTGCTGGTGGACACGCTGACCGGCGAATGGAAGCTGCTGCGCGCCGACGCGCTGCACGATGCGGGCCAGTCGCTGAACCCCGCCATCGACATCGGCCAGGTGGAAGGCGCCTTCATCCAGGGCATGGGCTGGCTGACGACCGAGGAACTGTGGTGGAACAAGGATGGCAAGCTGATGACGCACGCCCCGTCCACCTACAAGATCCCGACGATCAACGACTGCCCCGAAGATTTCAACGTGCGCCTGTTCCAGAACCGCAACGTGGAAGACAGCATCCATCGCTCCAAGGCTGTGGGCGAGCCGCCGCTGCTGCTGCCGTTCTCGGTGTTCTTCGCAATCCGCGATGCCATCGCGGCCGTGGGTGACTATGAAGCCAACCCGCCGCTGCGCGCGCCGGCCACCAGCGAAGCCATCCTGGACGCCGTGGAAGCGGTGCGCGCCGTGCGCGAAAGCGCCGCACAGCCGGCCTGACGCGCGCGCCTGCCGGGCCCGCCGGACTTTCCCCCCTTGCCTGCTTTCGGGTAGGCAAGGGGCCGGCCGCCCGCGCAGGCACGCGCCACTGCGCTGGCACGCAAACCATCGACCACAGCATTGACCACAGACCGGCACCAGCCGGCAGTCACGACCAAGGCCCCGACATGCAGGACGCACCGCTCAAACCCTTCCGCTTCGCCGACGCCGCGCGCATGGTGCGCACCGGCGTGCCGGTGGCGATGGTCACCATCGTCGAAGTCAAGGGCTCGGCGCCGCGCGAGCCGGGCATACGGATGCTGGTCAGCGCCAACGACCTGGTCGGCACCATCGGCGGCGGACACCTGGAATGGCGCGGCATGGATATCGCGCGTGCCATGCTGGCGGACGGCAAGGAGCAGCGCCGCATCGAGCGCATTCCGCTGGGCCCGGCACTGGGCCAGTGCTGCGGCGGCGTGGTCCAGCTGGGCTTCGAAGTCCTCGGCCAGGATGACTTGCGCTGGCTGGACGCAGTGGAAGCCGCTTTCGCCGCGGGCAGATCACTGCAACGCACGGTTCCGGCATCAGGTGCAGTAACCGCCGCAGAATGCCGCGCGGCGGTGCCGTCGGTCACGCTCGAAGCGGGCGGCTCCTGGATCGACACGCTCGTCCCCGATGAGATGCACGTCGTCCTGTTCGGCGCCGGCCACGTCGGTCATGCGCTGGTCAAGGTGCTGGCCAACCTGCCGTGCCGCGTGCACTGGGTCGATGAACGCGACACGCTGTTCCCGGCCGGCCTGCCCGACAACGTCGAGGCCGAGGCCAGCGACACGCCTGAAGCCGTGGTCGCGCAGGCGCCCGCGGGCAGCTACTTCCTGGTCATGACGCACAGCCACGCGCTGGACCAGACCTTGTGCGAGGAGATCTTCCGGCGCACCGACTTCGCGTATTTCGGGCTGATCGGCTCCAAGACCAAGCGCGCGCGCTTCGAGCACCGGCTGGCGGACTACGGTGTCGACCCGGCCCGCTTCCCCGAGATGACATGCCCGATGGGCGTATCGGGGATCACCGACAAGGCACCGGCTATGATTGCGGTAGCCATCGTCGCCCAGTTGCTGCAGGTCCGCGACCAGCGTCTCGCCGCGCTGCACGCGAGCCACGGGGAGACGGTGCATCCGTAACCATAAGACCGAGGCCCCACATGACCATCGATGCCGCGCTGGCGGACAAGATCCGCCGTACTCCCAAGGCTGAACTGCACGTGCATATCGAAGGCACGCTCGAACCCGAGCTGATCTTCCGGCTGGCCCAGCGCAACCAGGTGAGCCTGCCCTACCCTAGCGTCGAAGCCCTGCGCGCGGCGTACGCGTTCACCGACCTGCAATCGTTCCTGGACATCTACTACGCCGGCGCCAGCGTGCTGCTGACGGAAGAGGATTTCTTCGACATGACGATGGACTACGTCAAGCGCGCCGTCGCCGACAACGTCCGCCACGCCGAGATCTTCTTCGATCCGCAGACCCACACCGCGCGCGGCGTGCCGATCGGCACCGTAATCGACGGCATCGCCGACGCACTGGCCCAGGCGCGTACCGAATACGATTTCTCGAGCAGCCTGATTCTCTGCTTCCTGCGGCACCTGTCCGAGGAAGACGCATTCGCCACGCTGGAAGCCGCGATGCCCTACCGCGACCGCTTTGTCGGCGTCGGGCTGGATTCGTCCGAGCAGGGCAACCCGCCCGAGAAGTTCGCGCGCGTGTTCGCGCGTGCCCGCGAACTCGGCCTGCGACTGGTGGCCCACGCCGGCGAGGAAGGCCCCGCGCAATATGTCATCGACGCGCTGGACATCCTCAAGGTCGAGCGCATCGACCACGGCGTGCGGTCGATCGACGATGCCGCGCTGATCGAGCGCCTGGCGCGCGAACGCGTGGCGCTGACGGTGTGCCCGCTGTCGAACCAGAAGCTCAAGGTGCATCCGGACCTGCGCGAACACCCGCTCAAGCGCATGCTCGATGCCGGCGTCATGGTCACGCTGCATTCGGACGATCCGGCCTACTTTGGCGGCTACATGAACGCCAACTGGGAAGCCACGTTCGAAGCGCTGCCGCTCGATGCCGCGGATGCGCACCAGCTCGCGCGCAATAGTTTTGAAGCGGCTTTCCTGCCTCCGATGCAGAAGGCCGAGTTCCTGGCGGAGGTCGACCACTTCTGGTCGGCCACGCCGACGTCCCCGCCCGCCACGGTCCCAGCGGCCTGAGCGCGGCGCATAGCAATAGCCCGGCCCTGCGCGTGCGCGCAGGCCGGTCCCGAGAGACAGACCATGACGACCACTCCGCCGACCCCGTCCATTACCCGCGCGATCCGCGGCCGCGTGCTGCATTTCCTGCACGATCCGCAATTCCACGAGGACGCCTATCAGTATTGGGAAGATGGTCTGCTGATCGTCACCGCCGGGCGCATCGTCGCAGCGGGCGACTACAAGGGGCTGGCCGCGCGCATCCCGGCCGGCGCCGAGGTGGTGGACCACCGCGGCAAGCTGATCGTGCCGGGCTTTATCGACACGCACGTGCACTACCCGCAGACCGACATCATCGCGTCGCCGTCGCCCGGGCTGCTGCACTGGCTGGACACCTACACCTTCCCCGAGGAACGCCGCTTTGCCGAGCCCGAATACGCGCGCGCGGTGGCCGGCTTCTTCACCGACGAACTGCTGCGCAACGGCACCACCAGCGCCGTGGTCTGGAGCACCGTGCACAAGGCTTCGGCCGAGGCACTGTTTGCCGAGAGCGAGCAGCGCAACCTGCGCATGATCACCGGCAAGGTGATGATGGACCGCAACTGCCCCGATTTCCTGCGCGACACCGCCGAAACCGGCGCGCGCGATTCGGCCGACCTGATGTCGCGCTGGCATAACAAGGGCCGCCTGGCCTACGCCATCACGCCGCGTTTCGCCCCGACCTCGACCGAAGCGCAGCTGGCCGCCTGCGGCGAACTGGCAAAGGCCTACCCTGACGCGTTCATCCAGACCCACGTCGCCGAGAACCGCGACGAGGTGAAATGGGTTGCCGAGCTGTTCCCGGACGCGCGCAGCTACCTGGACGTCTACGACCGCTATGGCCTGCTGCGCCCGGGCGCGTTCTACGGCCACGCGATCTACCTGGACCAGGATGACCGCCGGCGCCTGGCCGACAGCGGCGCCGCGGTCGCCCACTGCCCGACGTCGAACCTGTTCCTGGGCAGCGGCTTCTACGACTTCCACCAGTCCGACGCCAACCGCCTGAACGTGACGCTGGCCACCGATGTCGGCGGCGGCACCTCGTTCTCGATGTTCCGCACCATGAACGCCGCGCACAAGGTCGCGCGCATGGGCGGCTACCACCTGACGGCGCTGCGCATGTTCTACCTGGCCACGCGCGCCGCGGCCGAGGCGCTGGGCTGGTCCGACCGCATCGGCAGCTTCAGCGAGGGCTGCGAAGCCGACTTCATCGTGCTGGATCCGCAAGCGACGCCGCTGATCGCCCGCCGCAGCGGCCGTTCCGGGACGCTGGAAGAGCAGCTGTTCGCCTTTGCCATGCTCGGCGACGACCGTGTGATCGACAGCGTCTATGTGATGGGCGAGGCAGTACAGACGCCCGTCGTGTGATGACTGACCGACCTTCGGCCGCAATGCGCGGCCGAAGGTCGCTATTACCCGGGACCGCTCCGGCACGAATTGACGGTGATCAAGACTCGGACCGTCGAACCCCTCTAACCTTTATGGTTCCGTTGCCGGCCATACCAGGCCTTCAGCAACGCCAGCAACCTGAAGGTTTACATGACCCCCACCGCTGCCACGCATCCCGAGGTAACGTTTGAAGCACCGGCCGCCAAAGACCGACCGTTCCCCGATCCGATTGCCCCCGACCAGCCGCTGCCGTCGCGCAAGATCATCCGCGGCTGGCTGATTCCGCTGGGCCAGCGCAGCACACCGCGCGCGCTGATGCTGTTCGCCTTTGATTATCTGCTGTTCGCGGCCACGCTGGCCGGCATCGTGCTGGCGCCGCACTGGGCCGCCAAGCTGGGCCTGGGCGCACTGGCCGGGCTGATCATCGCGCGGCTGTTCATCATCGGCCATGACGCCTGCCACCAGAGCCTGACGCCGCGCCGCGGCCTGAACAAGTGGCTGGGCCGACTGACCTTCCTGCCGTCGCTCACGCCTTACAGCCTGTGGGAAGTCGGCCACAACGTCGTGCACCACGGCTACACCAACCTGAAGGGCTTCGACTTCGTCTGGGCGCCCTATTCGCTCGAAGAATTCCAGGCGCTGCCGCGCTGGCGCCGCATGATGGAGCGCATCTACCGCAATGGCTTCGGCGCCGGGCTGTACTACCTGATCGAGATCTGGTGGTTCAAGCTGTTCTTCCCGAGCAAGCGCCAGATGGCGACGCGCCGGCCCATCTTCATGGCCGACTGCACGCTCGTGGCTGCCTTCGGCGCCGCGTGGATCGGCGCGCTGGTGTGGGCCGCACTGGCCACGGATCAATCGGCCTGGATGATGGTCGGCGCTGGTTTCGTGCTGCCTTTCCTGGTCTGGAACCTGACGGTCGGCTTCGTGCTGTACGTCCACCACACCCACACCAGCGTGGCGTGGTACGACACCAAGGCCATGTGGGCCAAGGCCCAGCCCTTTGTCTCGACCACCGTGCACTTGCGATTCCGCCACGGCATCGGCGCGGCGCTGCACCACATCATGGAACACACCGCGCACCACGTGGACATGAGCGTGCCGCTGTACCGCCTGAAGCGAGCGCAGGCGCTGCTCGAACATGCGCTGCCGGGCCGCATCATCATCGAGAATTTCTCGTGGCGCTGGTACTTCCGGACCGCGCGCCGTTGCAAGCTGTACGACTTCAAGGCCCTGTGCTGGACCGATTTCCGCGGCCGCCGCACCAGCGAGCAGTCGCCGGTTCCCGCCTGACAGGGCACATTTTCCCGGCGGTAGACGATCCCCGCCGGCGCCGCTATAATCGCGGCTTCCATTGGGGAGTAGCCGCCCTGCTCTCACCGCTCCGCGCAATGCGGAACCCGGCAGACAGGGGCGTACGTCAACAGACTTGACCGCTTGCGGTTATGGCGTGCGCAGCTCCGGACTGGCTGGCCACAGGCCCAGCCCGATCCAAGGCCTGGCGAGACCGATGACCATACCTTTCTGGCCGGGCCGGGAAAGGTGTGCGTCATTGGCATCTCGCGATGCATTGCGGCCCGGTTACTCACATAACAACATGGAAGCCTTCCTCGTCTCCACAGGCATCGTCGCGCTCGCTGAAATGGGCGACAAGACGCAGCTGCTCTCGCTTGTCCTGGCCGCGCGCTACCGCAAGCCGCTCCCCATCATCCTTGGCATCCTGATTGCCACGCTGGTCAACCACGGCTTTGCCGGGGCGCTGGGCGGCTGGATCACGCACGTGCTCGGCGAAACGCTGCTGCGCTGGATCCTGGGCCTGGGCTTCATCGCCATGGCCGGCTGGATGCTGATCCCCGACAAGTTCGACGACGAGGAAAACGCCAAGCCGGTGAAAGGCACGGTCGGCATCCTGCTCGCCACCATCGTCGCGTTCTTCTTTGCCGAGATGGGCGACAAGACCCAGATCGCCACGATCGCGCTGGCCGCCCGCTTCAACGGCGCGGTGCTCGCCGTGGTGGCCGGCACCACGTTCGGCATGATGCTGGCCAATGCGCCGGCCGTGCTGCTCGGCGACAAGTTCGCCAACAAGATGCCGATCGGCCTGGTGCACAAGATCGCCGCATGCATCTTCCTGGTGCTGGGCGTGCTTGCGCTGCTGAATATCGGCGGCTGACCACCGCAAGAGACGCGTCAGAGCATCCGGGCCGCGAAGCCTGGATGCCCTGCCTGCGGCGCGCGCGATCACCGGCCGTGCCGGCTACGCGCTGCCGGCGGTGTGGGATAATCACGGGTTCTGCCCAGGGCGCAGCTCAAGAGGTTGTACGCACGGGCGCGCGAGGGGCTCCTATTCCCGTGGCCCCGCATCCTTTCTGCGATTTAGATTCCACAACCCCACAATGCCCGCATACCGTTCCAAGACTTCCACCGCCGGCCGCAACATGGCTGGGGCCCGCTCCCTGTGGCGCGCCACCGGCATGAAAGACGACGACTTCAACAAGCCGATCATCGCGGTGGTGAACTCGTTCACCCAGTTCGTACCCGGCCACGTCCACCTGAAGGACCTGGGCCAGCTGGTCGCGCGCGAAATCGAGGCTGCCGGTGGCGTGGCCAAGGAATTCAACACGATTGCCGTCGATGACGGCATCGCCATGGGCCACGACGGCATGCTGTATTCGCTGCCGAGCCGCGACATCATCGCCGACTCCGTCGAGTACATGGTCAACGCGCACTGCGCCGACGCCATGGTCTGCATCTCGAACTGCGACAAGATCACCCCGGGCATGCTGATGGCCGCGATGCGCCTGAACATTCCGGTGATCTTCGTTTCCGGCGGCCCCATGGAAGCCGGCAAGACGCGCCTGGCCAACCCTGTCACCAAGGCCGTCGAATTCAAGAAGCTCGACCTCGTCGACGCCATGGTGATCGCGGCCGATCCGGCCTATTCCGACGCCGACGTGGCCGAGGTGGAGCGTTCCGCCTGCCCGACCTGCGGTTCGTGCTCGGGCATGTTCACGGCCAACTCGATGAACTGCCTGACCGAGGCGCTGGGCCTGTCGCTGCCCGGCAACGGCACGGTGGTTGCCACGCACGCCGACCGCGAGCAGCTGTTCAAGCGCGCCGGCAGCCGCATCGTCGAACTGGCCCGCCAGTACTACGAGCAGGAAGACGCGCGCGTGCTGCCGCGCTCGGTCGGCTTCAAGGCCTTCGAGAATGCGATGACGCTGGACATCGCCATGGGCGGCTCGACCAACACCATCCTGCACCTGCTGGCGATTGCGCAGGAAGCCGGCATCGATTTCTCGATGGACGACATCGACCGCCTGTCGCGCGTCGTGCCTCAGCTGTGCAAGGTCGCACCGAACACCAACAAGTACCACATCGAAGACGTGCACCGCGCGGGCGGCATCATGGCCATCCTGGGCGAACTCGAGCGTGCCGGCAAGCTGCACACCGATGTGCCGACCGTGCATGCCCCGACGCTCGGCGATGCGCTGAACCAGTGGGACATCGTCCGCACGCAGGACGACGCCGTCCGCAACTTCTACATGGCCGGCCCGGCCGGCATCCCGACGCAGGTCGCGTTCAGCCAGAATACGCGCTGGCCGAGCCTGGACCTGGATCGCGCCGAGGGTTGCATCCGCTCGTACGAGCATGCGTTCTCGAAGGAAGGCGGCCTGGCCGTGCTGCGCGGCAATATCGCGGTGGACGGCTGCGTGGTGAAGACCGCTGGTGTGGACGAGAGCATCCTGGTGTTCGAAGGCAATGCCCACGTCACGGAATCGCAGGACGAGGCCGTCGAGAACGTCCTCAATGACAAGGTCAAGGCCGGCGACGTGGTGATCGTGCGCTACGAAGGCCCGAAGGGCGGCCCCGGCATGCAGGAAATGCTTTACCCGACCAGCTACATCAAGTCCAAGGGCCTGGGCAAGGCCTGCGCGCTGCTGACCGATGGCCGCTTCTCGGGTGGCACCTCGGGCCTGTCGATCGGCCACTGCTCGCCGGAAGCTGCAGCCGGCGGCGCGATCGGCCTGGTGCGCGACGGCGACAGGATCCGCATCGACATCCCTAACCGCACCATCGACGTGCTGGTCTCCGACGAAGAGCTCGCACGCCGCCGCGAAGAGCAGAACGCCAAGGGCTGGAAGCCCGCCAAGGCGCGTCCGCGCAAGGTGTCGGCGGCGCTCAAGGCGTATGCCAAGCTGGTCATGTCGGCGGACAAGGGCGCGGTGCGGGATCTGTCGTTGCTGGATGACTGACCTTGCCATGGGCCTGACGCCCGCCTGAAACGCGAGCCGCTCTTCGGAGCGGCTTTTTTTTGGTTCAACGATGAATTGCGGGGACGTTGTTCTTGGCAGGCGCTGCTGTTTCGCCGGCGTAGCCGGCGAGTCACTCTTGTCTCGCGACAAAAGTAACCAAAAACGCGTTTTCGTGGTCGACCGCGGTGTCGAGCGAAAAACGCATGCCGACGCTGCCCAGCGTGCCGGCGATTGCCGAGACGTTTCCGGGACACGAGGTGGATACCTGGAACGGACTGGTCGGGCCCGCGCGGATGCCGCCGGAAATCGTCGAGCGCATCGCCACCGAAGGGAAGAAGATCATCGCCGATCCGGATTTCCGGGCGCGGCTCGAGAAGGCGGGGATTGTTCCGTTGAACGAGGCGCGCGAGGCGTTTGCGCAGAGGATTCAGCGGGACCGGGCCAAGTGGAAGCCGGTGATCGAGGCGGCGGGGATCCAGCCGGAGTAGCCGCTGGATTCCGGCTTCCGCATGGGCTGATTTGCCGGTGCCAGCCCCCTCATTGGTTCCGATGACGCGGCGCATCGAACCAGCTTGTACCCTTGACGGGCAACACGAAACAACCAGGGGTTCCACGACGGGCCGCATCCGGCATGCCGGCCCCATGTCGGCTGCGGCGAGGGGCCATCATGAAAAATGCCATCGGCTTCGCCATTGCCTGCTGGTTGTCGGGTGCAATCCTCCTTCTGACGGATTCCACGGCCGCAATCGCCTTGAGCGGCGCGGTGGCACTGGCAGGTCTGGATCTCTTTATTCCCTAGAGAGCATCCCGCTCAAAGCACAAAAAAAAACGGAGCCGAAGCTCCGTCTAAACCCTCGCCGGTCCGGTACTGACGGCCGCCAGACTGCGCGGCCTCCGAACCGTCGATCACCGATGCTCAGTGTTCATGGGCCGCTCGCCGGCGAGCCCTCATGCTGGAAAACAATCAGTTGGTCGTCTTGGCGCCGCCTTCAAACCACTGTCCCAGCAGCGCGCGTTCGTCGTCCGTAATCTGCGTCACATTGCCCAGCGGCATGGCCTTCTGCTGGACCGCCTGCTGGTAGATCAGCTGGGCGTGCGCCTTGATCTCGTCGGCGGAGTCGAGCTTGATGCCCTTGGCCGCGGTCGGCATCATCTTCGGCGCTTCGGCGTGGCACTGCACGCAACGCGTATTGATGACTTCCTGGACCTTCGTGAAGCTCACCGCAGTGGCTGCCGCTTCCGCACCGCCATTGCTCGCCACCACCGGACGCGGTTGCGGCGCGATCAGCACGGCCACCAAGCCGAGCGCGGCCACGCCGGCCGCAGGCCACAGCACATTGATCTTGCCCTTGTGCTTCAGGATGAAGAACTGGCGGATCAGCACGCCGGCCAGCATGATCAGGATCAGCACCAGCCAGTTGTTCTTGGCGGCGTAGGTCATGCTGTAGTGGTTCGACAGCATGGCGAACAGCACCGGCAGCGTGAAGTAGGTGTTGTGCACGCTGCGCTGCTTGCCGCGCTTGCCGTGGATCGGGTCCACCGGCTGGCCGGCCTTGAGTGCCGCCACCACCTTGCGCTGGCCCGGGATGATCCACACCAGCACGTTGGCGCTCATGATCGTCGCCACCATCGCGCCGGTCAGCAGGAACGCCGCGCGGCCCGAGAAGATGTGGCAGGCGACGAAGGCCGCGGCCATGATGTAGACCGCCACCAGGATGCCGACGAGACGGTCGTTCTTGCCGAACAGGCGGCAGATGCTGTCATAGACGATCCAGCCGATCAGCAGGTACGACACCGCAAAGCCCACCGCCGCGCCAGGCGACATGTCGAATACGTTCTTGTCGATCAGGAACGTGCTGGCGTTGAACAAGTACAGCACCACCAGCAGCGCGAAGCCGCTCATCCAGGTCGAATACGACTCCCAGTAGAACCAGTGCAGGTTCTCGGGCAGTGACTTGGGTGCGGTCAGGTATTTCTGCGGGTTGTAGAAGCCGCCGCCGTGCACGGCCCACAGTTCGCCGTCCACGCCTTTGTCCTTCAGGTCGGTGGCGAGCGGCTTGGTCAGGCTGTTGTCCAGCCAGACGAAATAGAACGAGGAACCGATCCATGCAATGGCGGTGATGACGTGCACCCACCGCAGCAGCATATTGGCCCAGTCGAGGATATAGCCTTCCATGTCTTGTCTCCTGTTTCCCTAGACCACCGATCAGCTGCCACGGTAGGTCGAGTACGACCACGGCGAAACCAGGAGCGGCACATGGTAATGCGCGTTGGTGTCGGCAATGCCGAAACGCAGCGGCACCACGTTCAGGAACGCGGGCTCGGGCAGCTTCACGCCTTGCGCGCGGAAGTAGTCGCCGGCGGCGAATTCCAGCTCGTACTCGCCAACGGCCAGGTCGGCGCCTTCCAGCAGCGGCTGGTCGCAACGGCCGTCGTGGTTGGTCACCACGGTTTTCAGCGTTTCGCGGCGATTGTCGACAATTTTATGGAGAGTAATCGACATGCCTTGCCCCGGGGTGCCGGCGGCGGTGTCGAGTACATGGGTGGTCAAGCGTCCCATCGTATTGGTCCTTGTGCGATTGGGTTGTGAGGGGCGCCGCTGCCTTCACTAGCACCATATGTGGGGTATGGTGCCCGCTCGGTACGTCATGTAACGCATCCCGGCGCTGGGTTGGTGCGTGGCGACAATGCGCCTGCCCCCACCCGGTTGACAACTGGGGACTAACCCTTAGTTGTCGAAAACCTGATTCGGTTTTGTTGACAATATTGAATGCTTAACCAAATAATTGTCAACAATTTTCGGATCGCCGCTTACTGACAGCCGGGATTTCCGGCACCGCAGACGGTGGTCCCGCAGTGGGTCCCGGCCCGCTGTTTCCGTCCTACCGCTTGGTGCCAAGATGTCCAAGAGCCTGAAGCTGATTGCCGGTGTCGCCGACGCCACCCTGACCGAACAGAAATCCGAGAAACCCGCACGCAAGGGTTCGGTCGAGGAGCGCATGTACCACGAGATCTACGACGCGATCATGGAGCACCGGCTGCCGCCGCGCACCAAGCTGACCGAGCATTCGCTTTGCGAGATCTATGCCACGGCACGCCACACGGTCCGCAAGGTGCTGTCGCACCTGGCCACTGACGGCATGGTGGACCTGGAACCCAACCGCGGTGCCTTTATTGCCAGCCCGTCCACCGACGAGGCGCACGATATGTTCGAGCTGCGCCAGATGATGGAACGCGCCGTGCTAGACAAGCTCGCCGCCATGCCCGACGTGAAGACCGTGATCGCGCCGCTGCGCAAGATGGTGGCCAGCGAGCGCCAGGCCTTCCTCACGCACGACCGCCCTACCTGGATCCGCCTGTCGGCCGAGTTCCATACCGCGCTGGCCGAGTTGTCCGGCAACGCGTTGCTGGTCAACATGATGCGCCGGCTGGTCTCGCGCACCACGCTGATGATCGCCAGCGTGGAAGCGCCGGGCAACAACGCGTGCTCGTTCGACGAGCACGAGGAAATCCTCGACGCACTGGAACAGGGCGATGCCGCGCTGGCCCAGTCGCGCATGGCGCACCACCTCGGCGCCTGCGCCGACCGCGTACAGCCCGACGATCCGGGCGCCTTCGATCTTCGCAGCGTGCTGGGCCGCTCCACCTAGCACGGTGTTCCCGCCGGCATCACTGAGCACGAGGCCTGGCTGCGCTGCCATGACAGCGTCCTGAAGGACGCGGCGGCCGCGCTGTCCCAAAAGGAGGCCACGGACGCCGGTGTTCCCATCAAACCAAAGGAGAGGAGACACACCCAATGACTTCCGCAAGCACCACGGTCCCCGCGGACCTGACCAACGAGCGTTTGCCCTCCGGGCGCCTGCTCGCACTCGGGCTGCAGCATGTGCTGGTGATGTATGCCGGCACCGTCGCCGTCCCCCTGATCATCGGTGGCGCGCTGAAGCTGCCCAAGGACCAGCTGGCTTTCCTGATCAACGCGGACCTGTTCGCCGCTGGCCTGGCCACGCTGATCCAGGCCTTCGGCTTCTGGAAGTTCGGCATCCGCATGCCCGTGATGATGGGCGTGACCTTTGCCTCGGTGGCACCGATGATCGCCATCGGCTCAGACCCGAACATCGGCCTGCTTGGCATCTATGGCGCGGTGATCGCCTCGGGCGTGTTCGGCATTCTGGTCGCACCGTTGATGGGCCGCATGCTTGGCTTGTTTCCGCCCGTGGTCACTGGCACCGTGATCACGCTGATCGGCGTGTCGCTGATGCGCGTGGGCATCAACTGGGCGGCCGGCGGCCAGCCGACCACGCGTGCGGTGATCGACGGCGTGGCCAAGGAAGTCCCCAACCTTGCCTACGGTGACCTGTCCAGCCTCGGCATCGCCGCGCTCACGCTGGCCGTCATCCTGCTGCTGACCAAGTACGGCCGCGGCCTGGTGGCCAACTGCGCGGTGCTGCTCGGCATCATCGCCGGCACGCTGGTGGCAATGTCCATGGGCAAGGTCTCGTTCGAGGGCCTGGATGAAGCGAGTTTCGTTGCCGTCATCACGCCGCTGCACTTCGGCATCCCGACCTTCGAAGTGAGCGCGATCCTGTCGATGTGCATCGTCATGCTGATCACGCTGGTGGAATCGACCGGCATGTTCCTGGCGCTGTCGGACATCACCGGCAAGAAGCTCAGCAACGAAGAGCTGACCCGCGGCCTGCGCGCCGACGGCCTGGGCACGGTGATCGGCGGCGTCTTCAACACCTTCCCGTACACCTCGTTCTCGCAGAACGTGGGCCTGGTAACCGTGACCGGGGTGCGCTCGCGCTACGTGGCGGCGGCCGGCGGCATCATCCTGATCGCGTTCGGCCTGTTCCCCAAGATGGCGCACGTGGTGGCATCGGTGCCGCAGTTCGTGCTCGGCGGTGCCGGCATCGTGATGTTCGGCATGGTGGCCGCCACCGGCATCCGCATCCTGGGCAGCTGCGATTTCAACCGCAACCGCCACAACCTGTTCATCGTCGCCATCGCGATCGGCTTCGGCATGATCCCGACCCTGGCGCCGACGTTCTTCCAGTACCTGCCGAAGTGGACGGTGCCGTTCACCCACAGCGGGATCGTGCTCGGCACCATCGTGGCCGTGGCGCTGAACCTCTTCTACAACGGCATCCAGTCGCGCGAAGAGGCGATGCGCAGCGCCGCCGCGAACTCGCACGGCACGGAGTAATCGCAGTAACCGGGACCGCGGTCCCGGGCCGACCCTCCGCAAGGAAGGCCGGCCGGTTCCCTGAAGCAGAAACAAACCATGACCAAGCAGAACTATCCTCGCGATCTCATCGGCTACGGCGCCCGGCCGCCGCACGCCCGCTGGCCCGGCGGCGCGCGCGTCGCCCTGCAGTTCGTCCTCAACTACGAAGAGGGCGGCGAGAACTGCGTCCTGCACGGCGATGCCGCATCGGAGCAGTTCCTCTCCGAAATCGTCGGCGCCGCGGCCTACCCCGACCGCCATATGAGCATGGAGGGCATCTACGAATACGGCTCGCGCGCGGGTGCCTGGCGCATCCTGCGCGAGTTCGAGCGCCGCGGCCTGCCGCTGACCGTCTTCGGCGTGTCGATGGCGCTGCAGCGCCATCCGGAACTCACGCGCGCGTTTGTCGAGCTGGGCCATGAGATCGCCTGCCACGGCTGGCGCTGGATCCACTACCAGAACATCGATGAAGCCACCGAGCGCGAGCATATGCGCATCGGCATGGAGATCATCAGGGAAATGACGGGCTCGATGCCGCTTGGCTGGTACACCGGCCGCGACAGCCCCAATACGCGCCGCCTGGTGGTGGAGCACGGCGGGCTGCTTTACGACTCGGACTACTACGGCGACGACCTGCCGTTCTGGACCGAAGTGGAAGTCACCGGCGGCGAGAAAAAGCCCCACCTGGTGGTGCCGTACACGCTCGACTCCAACGACATGCGCTTCGCCACGCCGCAAGGCTTCAATACCGGCGAACAGTTCTTCCAGTACCTGAAGGATTCGTTCGACGTGCTGTACGACGAAGGCGACCCAAGCGGGCTGGACCAGCCGAAGATGCTGTCGATCGGCATGCATTGCCGCCTGCTCGGCCGGCCGGGCCGCTTCCGCGCGCTGCAGCGCTTTCTCGACTATGTGCAGGGCCACGACAAGGTGTGGATCTGCCGGCGCGTCGATATCGCCCGCCACTGGGTCGAGACCCACCCCTACACTCCCCGCAATCAAGCATGAGCCAGACATACTCCATCGCCCAACTCAACGCCATGCCCACCGCCCAATTCGTGACGGTGCTGGGTGGCCTGTATGAACACTCGCCGTGGTTCGCGGAAACCGCCGCGGCGCAGCGCCCGTTCGCGAACGTGGCCGAGCTTGCCGGCGCCCTGCGCAAGGCCGTGGACGACGCCGGCACCGAGGCGCAGGTCAAGCTGGTGCGTGCCCACCCGGAGCTGGCCGGCAAGGCCGCAGTGCGTGGCGAGCTGACGGCCGAGTCCACGCGCGAGCAGAGCGGCGCGGGCCTGAACCTGTGCACACCCGAGGAATTCGAGCGCCTGCAGTCGCTCAACGCCAACTACAACCAGAAGTTCGGCTTCCCGTTCATCCTGGCCGTGCGCGGCTATGACCGCGCCGGCATCATCGACGAGTTTGCCCGCCGCATCGACAACACGCCCGACGTGGAGTTGCAAACTTGCATCAACCAGATCCATCGCATTGCGCAGTTCCGCCTTGACGACTTAGTATCCGGCTGAGCAAAAAAAGCAACACCTGTATAACAAAAACGCTGTACCCGATGCCGCCGGCACCCCGGCCCGCGATCTCGATGAATGCGGGCCCGTCAACCGAGCCCAGACCAGGCGGCACGAACAGAAGCGTAAAGACCAGAACAAGAACCCGACAGGGACCCAGTACACAACGTTCCAAGCAGGATAAAACCACGGAGGTCTTAAACATGCAGAAGCAGTACAAGCCGGCAATGAAGCTGGCGGCCGTAGCAGCTACCCTTCTTTCCGGCACGGCCATGGCCCAGTCCAGCGTGACGCTGTACGGCCAGGCCGACATGTTTGTCGGCGGCGTGAAGAGCCCGGGCGTCGGCGAGCGCGCCTGGGTCGCCAACTCGGGCGGGATGCAGACGTCCTACTGGGGCATCAAGGGCACTGAAGACCTGGGCGGTGGCACCAAGGCCGTATTCGACCTGAACGGCTTCTTCCGCACCGACAGCGGCAGCATGGGCCGCTTCAACGGCGACTCGATGTTCAGCCGCAATGCCTATGTCGGCCTGCAGAACGACAAGGCCGGCGCCGTCAAGCTGGGCCGCAACACCACGCCGTACTTTATCTCGACCATCCTGTTCAATCCGCTGGTCGACTCGTACGTGTTCTCGCCGGCAATCTTCCATACCTACTTCGGCGCTGCCAGCGGGGGCGTGGTCGACCCGGGCATCATCGGCGATTCGGGCTGGAACAACTCGATTCTGTACTCCACACCGAACTTCGGTGGCCTGACCGCGAACTTCATCTACGCCATGGGCGAGCAGCCGGGCGCAGGCGGCAAGAACAAGTGGGGCGGCAACCTGATGTACTTCAATGGCCCGTTCGCCGCCACCGTTGCCTACCAGCAAGTCCGGTTCGACAACGTGGCGACTGACCTGGCCAACGCCGGCCTTTCGCGCCAGGACGCGGCCCAGCTGGGCCTGTCGTATGACTTCAAGGTGGTCAAGCTGTTTGCCCAGGGCCAGTACATCAAGACCCGCGCCACCACGGCGCCGTCCGGCGACATCAAGCACGTCAACGGCCAGTTCGGCGCATCGGTGCCCATCGGCGCCGGCAGCCTGCTGGCTTCGTACGCCTACGACAAGACCGATAACTCGATCGGCGATTTCAAGCGCAATACCTTTGCGGTCGCCTACGATTACAACTTGTCCAAGCGCACTGACGTGTACGCGGCCTATTACTACGACAAGATCACCGGCATCGAGCACGGCGATACGTTTGGCGTGGGTGTGCGTCACAAGTTCTGACGCCCGCGCGTTCTGAAAGCAGCACTGAGCCCGCCATCCGGCGGGCTTTTTTGTTGCCGCGCCAGCATCACATCCTACATTCGGCCAGCGCCGCCATGCTGCGGCGCAGCATTATCTGCCAAGCACCCGCGGATCGGCAGCCACTGCTCCATAGGCCGATTCAATTGGAAGCGGGGGGGCACGCTGCCTAGATTGGTTGTCCGGACTACGAAAACCACAGCGAGACAGGTGACTCATGCGGCGATATGCGAAGACCCGTTCCGAACTGATGACCATCCTGAACCAGTGCCTGGATAACAACCCCGAATGCGGTGAATGTGAGCTTCACGCGGTGCGAATGCACCAGCCGGACCATACTGGCTGCAACTGGAGCGCGGAAGTGAATTTTCCGCAGGAGTATGTCGAGAACCTGGATAACCAGCTTGCAGCCGCCAGGTCGATCATCGTGGTCATGCGCGAGCAGTACAACGTGCTGCAATAAAACCGGTGCGGCGCGATTTTGGCGCGCCACAGCAAAAAAGTAAGGCCGGGTCGTTGACCCGGCCTTTTTCATGCATGGATGGCTGTATGACGACAGCGCTTAGCGCACGGCGTTGGCGTTAGCCTCGGCGACAGCGACGGCGGTCATGTTGACGATGCGGCGCGTGGTCGCCTGCGGGTTCAGGATGTGCACTGGCTTGGCCGCGCCCAGCAGGATCGGGCCGACCGTGACACCCTGCCCGCCTGTCATCTTGAGCAGGTTGAACGCGATATTGGCCGCGTCCAGCGTCGGCATCACCAGCAGGTTGGCGCTGCCGGCCAGCTTGGTCGACGGCAGGAAGTGGCGGCGCACGTCCTCGTCCAGCGCGGCGTCGCCCTGCATCTCGCCTTCGACTTCCAGTTCAGGCGCCACACGCGCCAGGATCTCTGCCGCTTCGCGCATCTTGCGCGCGGACGGACGCGTCGACGAACCGAACATCGAATGCGACATCAGCGCCACCTTCGGATGCAGCCCGAAGCGGCGGATCTCTTCCGCTGCCAGTTGCGTGATCGCGGCCAGTTCCTCAGCGGTCGGGTCGTCATTGACGAAGGCGTCGGTGATGAACAGCGTGTGTTTCTCGAGCATCAGCGCGTTCAGCGCGGCAAACACCTTGGCGCCCGGGGCCAGGCCGATCACGTCGCGCACGTGTTCCAGGTGTGCCTCGAAACGGCCCACCGTGCCGCACAGCAGCGCATCGGCGTCGCCCATGTGCATCAGCATCGTGCCGATCAGCGTGTTCGAGCGGCGCAGCGCCACCTTGGCCATGTCGGGCGTGACGCCGTCACGGCCGCGCAGCGCGTGGTAGGCCTCGTGGTAGGCGCGGTAGCGCGGATCGTCTTCCGGGTTGATCAGCTCGAAGTCGACACCGGCGCGCAGGCGCAGGCCGGCCTTCTCGATGCGCATCTGGATCACGTGCGGGCGGCCGATCAGGATCGGTCGCGCCAGGCCTTCATCGACCACGCCCTGCACCGCGCGCAGCACGCGCTCTTCCTCGCCCTCGGCATAGGCGACGCGCTTGGGCGACGCCTTGGCGGCCGAGAACACCGGCTTCATGATCATGCCGGTGTGGTAGACGTAGGTCGACAGCTGCTGGCGATAGGCATCCAGGTCCTGGATCGGGCGCGTGGCCACGCCGGACTCTTCCGCGGCCTTGGCCACGGCCGGCGCGATCTTCTCGATCAGGCGCTGGTCGAACGGCGTCGGGATGATGTAGTCGGGGCCGAACTTCAGTTCGCGGCCACCGTAGGCCGCGGCAACCGCGTCGTTCAGTTCCGCTTCGGCCAGCTCGGCGATGGCCTTCACGCATGCCAGCTTCATCGCTTCCGTGATCTTGGTCGCGCCGCAATCGAGCGCGCCGCGGAAGATGTACGGGAAGCACAGCACGTTGTTGACCTGGTTCGGATAGTCCGAACGGCCCGTGGCGATGATGCAGTCCGGGCGCGCGGCCTTGGCCACTTCCGGGCGGATTTCCGGCTCGGGGTTGGCCAGCGCCAGGATGATCGGCTTGTCCGCCATGGTCTTCACCATCTCGGCGGTCAGCACGCCGGCGGTGGAGCAGCCCAGGAACACGTCCGCGTCCTTGACGATGTCGGCCAGCGTGCGGGACGAGGTGTCCTGGGCGTAGCGGGCCTTGTTGGCTTCCATGTTGGCGTCGCGGCCGACATAGATCACGCCCTTCGAGTCCACCACCGAAATGTTCTCGCGCTTCACGCCCAGGCTCACCATGGTGTCCAGGCAGGCGATGGCTGCCGCGCCGGCGCCCGACACGGCCAGCTTCACCTTGGCGACGTCCTTGCCGACCACCTTCAGGCCATTGAGCAGCGCCGCGGTCGAGATGATGGCCGTGCCGTGCTGGTCATCATGGAAGACGGGAATGTTCATGCGCTCGCGCAGCTTCTGCTCGATGTAGAAGCATTCCGGCGCCTTGATGTCTTCGAGGTTCACGCCGCCCAGCGTGGGTTCCAGCGCGGCGACGATCTCGACGATCTTGTCCGGGTCGCGCGCGTCGAGCTCGATGTCGAACACGTCGATGCCGGCGAACTTCTTGAACAGGCAGCCCTTGCCTTCCATCACCGGCTTGCCGGCCAGCGGACCGATGTCGCCCAGGCCCAGCACGGCGGTACCGTTGGTGACCACGGCCACCAGGTTGGCGCGCGAGGTGTATTCGGCAGCAGTCGACGGATCCTTGGCAATTTCCTCGCAGGCGTAGGCCACGCCCGGCGAGTACGCCAGCGACAGGTCGCGCTGGTTGGACAGCGCCTTGGTGGCGGTTACCTGGATCTTGCCCTTGGTCGGGCTGCGGTGGTATTCCAGCGCAGCCAGGCGCAATTGCGCTTCAGGACTGTTCGGGGCATGTTGCGGTGCGTCACCGCTGGTCTTGCTGCTCATTGGCTCGTCCGGAAAATGGCCTTCTGCCGGCGCCCGTGCGCATTCCACCCTTTAGGCAGCAGGCACGATGGCCGGCAGCGAGGGGCAGCATCCTGACGGGCTTCGGTTGTGTGGGCCGGAAAAATCGAGCGCTTATTCTAGCCCACGGTGGCAGCCGTTAACTCACCTCTTTCAAGGGGCGAAATGGGTTTTCGGCCGAATATCGCAGCAAAACAGCTTTTACCCAGCCGTATGCAATGGCACGCCAATGTATATGATTCGCCGACATTACTTGGGGGCCGTTTTTGCGTCGGCAGGCGCCGGCTGGGCCGGACCCTCATCCACCGGCAACGTTACGCGCCGGGGCCTGCCGCTCTCGGCCGGAAACTCGGTGAACGCGCTGCGGATCAGGTACGGCATCATCGCCGCCGGGTTGCCGTTCTCGGTCTGGTTCTGGGCGCTTACCTGATAGACGCGCTGCCCGGTGGCCGCATCCTTGAAATAGACGCTCAGGGTGGCGAAGGTCACCGGTACGTCGCGGACGACGGTCTGGGGCGGCGGCCAGTAGCCGGGCCAGCCCCACGGACCCCAGGGCCGGTAGGCACCGTACGGCCCCCAGTACGGTCCCCACGGACCATACCAAGGGTCCGGGTAGACCGTTTCCGCCACGCGCACCATGCCAGGCGCCGCGTTGTATTCCATGCTGACCCGGTAGCGCGCCTGCTTCTGGGGCACCTGCTCGAAGCCGACCCCGGCCAGCGCACTGGCCAGCCACTGCTCGTAGGTCTGACGCTCCAGCTGCGCCGCCTGCTCAGCCGTGTGCTCGAAGCTGTAGGTGCGCGGCGCATCGTTCTGCCAGCCCGGCTGCCGGAACGCCGTGACATCAGTCACCACCGTGCTAGCACATCCTGTCACCACCATGGCGGCTGCCAGCGCGAGCCATACGGCAAGCCTGCGCCACATCCCGCTTCCGTGAATACAGTGGCCGCCCGTGCCACGGCCTGCCCATTGCCACATGTCGATGCCTCTCTTGTTGTTGACTGACGTGTCTCTGAGACCACGCCGCCGAGCCGGAATTCCCGTCAGCAGTGCGGCCTACCCCTTGGCTACAATGGTTACTTCAGAGCCGTGCTGCGCCCCGCAGGCCGGCACGCCCCGCTTTCACGGTCTTCCGAAGACAGGATTCCCCATGTTGCGCACCGATACGCCCGTTACCGTCTATCGCAAGGACTATACGCCGCCGGCCTTCACCATCGACCACGTCGAACTGGTGCTGGACCTGGACCCGCAACGCACCGTCGTGACCAGCACGCTGCGCTTCACGCGCCATGCAGGCGCGGCCGCCGACGCGCCGCTGGTGCTGGCCGGCGAAGACCTCGAACTGATCGGCGTGAGCGTGGATGGCAAACCCGTGGCCAACGCCACCCAGCAGGCGGGCACGCTGACGCTGCCCGGGCTGCCCGCGCAGGGCACGCTTGAAATCACCGCGGCCTGCCAGCCGGCGGCCAATACCTCGCTGTCGGGGCTCTATGTCTCGAACGGCAACTTCTTCACGCAGTGCGAGGCCGAGGGCTTCCGCCGCATCACGTATTTCCTCGACCGGCCCGACGTGATGGCCACCTACCGCGTGACGCTGCGCGCCGACCGCGCGGCCTGTCCGGTGCTGCTGTCCAACGGCAACCTCGTCAGCGAACGCGAACTGCCGGGCGGCCGTCATGAGGCGGTGTGGGAAGACCCGTTCCGCAAGCCTTCGTACCTGTTCGCGCTGGTGGCGGGCAAGCTCGAATGCATCGAGGAAACCATCCAGTCGGCATCCGGCAAGGACAAGCTGCTGCAGGTGTGGGTCGAAGCGCGCGACCTCGACAAGACCCGCCACGCGATGGATTCGCTGATCCACGCGATCCGCTGGGACGAGCGGCGCTTCGGGCTGGAACTGGACCTGGACCGCTTCATGATCGTCGCCGTCGGCGACTTCAACATGGGCGCGATGGAAAACAAGGGCCTGAACATCTTCAACACGAAGTACGTGCTGGCCAACGCGCAGACCGCCACCGATGTCGACTTCGCCAACATCGAAGCCGTGGTCGGCCACGAGTACTTCCACAACTGGACCGGCAACCGCGTGACCTGCCGCGACTGGTTCCAGCTCTCGCTCAAGGAAGGCCTGACGGTGTTCCGCGACCAGGAGTTCTCGGCCGACATGATGGGCTCGGAATCGGGCCGCGCGGTCAAGCGCATCGAAGACGTGCGCGTGCTGCGCCAGGTGCAATTCCCGGAAGATGCCGGCCCCATGGCGCATCCGGTACGCCCGGACAGCTACGAGGAAATCAACAACTTCTACACCGTCACGGTGTACGAAAAAGGCGCCGAGGTCGTGCGCATGTACCAGACCCTGCTGGGCCGCGACGGCTTCCGCCAGGGCATGGACCTGTACTTCCAGCGCCACGATGGCCAGGCCGTTGCCTGCGACGATTTCCGCGCCGCGATGGCGGATGCCAACGGGCGCGACCTCACGCAGTTTGGCCTCTGGTACAGCCAGGCCGGCACGCCGGTAGTCACCGCGCGCACGGCCTGGGACGCCGCCGATGGCAGCCTGACGCTGACCCTGTCGCAACGCTGCCCGAAGGTCGGCATCGAAACGCGCGCCGGCTCGCCCGAGAAGCAGCCCTTCCATATTCCGTTCGCGATCGGCCTGCTCGGCGCCGACGGCCACGACCTGCCGCTGCAGCTCGAAGGCGAAGCCACGGCCGGCGGCACCACGCGCGTGCTGGATTTCACGCAGGCCGAACAGACCTTCCGCTTCATCAACCTGCCGCGCGGCGCCGCGGCACCGCTGCCCTCCCTGCTGCGCAACTTCTCGGCGCCGGTGATCGTCGATGCCGAATACTCCGACGCCCAGCTCACGTTCCTGCTGGCCCACGACAGCGATGCGTTCAACCGCTGGGAAGCCGGCCAGCGCCTGGCCACGCGCGCGCTGCTGCAGCTCGTGGCCGACGTGCAGGCCGGCCGCGACCTGAAGCTCGACCCGGCGCTGGTCAGTGCCATGCGCACCGTGCTCAATGACGACCGCCTGAGCCCCGCGTTCCGCGAGCAGGCGCTGGTGCTGCCGGCCGAGGCTTACCTGGCCGAGCGCATGGGCGTGGCCGATCCGGCCGCCATCCACCAGGCGCGCCAGTTCATGCGCGCGGGCCTGGCTCATGCGCTGCAGGCCGACTGGCTGGCGGCCTACGAATCCAACGCCACGCCCGGCGCGTACAGCCCGGACGCCGAATCGGCCTCGCGCCGCGCGCTGCGCAACCTGGCGCTGGGCTACCTGGTCGAGAGCGGCAGCGACGCCATGCTCCAGCTTGCCGGCGAGCAGTACCTGAAAGCGGACAACATGACCGACCGCTTTGCCGCGCTGGCGGCGCTGGTCAACAGCTTCGCCCCGGGCCGCGAGGCGGCGCTCGCCGACTTCTACGAACGCTTCGAGGACGATGCGCTGGTCATCGACAAGTGGTTCTCGCTGCAGGGCATGCAGCGCGGCGAGGTCGGCCCGCACGCCGGCAAGCGCACCATCGACACGGTTCGCGCGCTGATGGAGCACCCGGCCTTCAACCTGCGCAACCCGAACCGCGCCCGCTCGCTGATCTTCAGCTTCTGCTCGGGCAACCCCGCGCAGTTCCACGCGGCGGATGGCTCCGGCTACCGCTTCTGGGCCGACCAGGTGCTGGCGCTCGATACCATCAACCCGCAGGTCGCGGCGCGCCTGGCGCGTGTCATGGACCGCTGGCAGAAGTACGAGCCGGCCTTGCGCGAGCGCATGCGCGCCGAGCTGGAGCGCGTGTCGGCATCGGCCTCGCTGTCGCGCGACGTGCGCGAGATCGTCGGCAAGTCGCTGGCCGCCTGACGCTCGCGGGGCCAGCGCCGGCGCGGCGCCGGCCCTCGCGGCACATGTAGAATTGCGGCCATCCAAGGAGAACCATCATGACTCGCATCAGCCTGACCCGCTACCTGGTCGAAGAGCAGCGCAAGCACAACACGATCCAGCCCGAACTGCGGCTGCTGATCGAAGTGGTGGCGCGCGCCTGCAAGGCCATTTCCAACGCCGTCAACAAGGGCGCGCTGGCCGGCGTGCTCGGCTCCGCCGGCACCGGCAACGTGCAGGGCGAAACCCAGCAGAAGCTGGACGTGATCGCCAACGAAGTGCTACTCGACGCCAACGAATGGGGCGGCCATCTCGCCGCCATGGCCTCGGAAGAAATGGAATCGTTCTACGAGATTCCCAACCGCTATCCGAAGGGCGAATACCTGCTGATGTTCGACCCGCTCGACGGCTCGTCCAATATTGACGTCAACGTGTCGATCGGCACCATTTTCTCGGTGCTGCACATGCCCAAGCCGGGCCAGACCGTGACCGAGGCCGACTTCCTGCAGCCAGGCACGCACCAGGTGGCCGCCGGCTACGCCGTGTACGGCCCGCAGACCACGCTGGTGCTGACCGTCGGCAACGGCGTGCATGTATTCACGCTGGACCGCGAAGCCGGCAGCTTCATCCTGACGCAGTCCGATGTGCAGATTCCCGAGGACACCAAGGAATTCGCCATCAACATGTCCAATATGCGCCACTGGGCCCCGCCGGTGCGCAAGTACATCGACGAATGCCTGGCCGGCGAGGAAGGCCCGCGCGGCAAGAACTTCAACATGCGCTGGATCGCCTCGATGGTCGCGGACGTGCACCGCATCCTCACGCGCGGCGGCGTCTTCATGTACCCGTGGGACAAGCGCGAGCCGCAGAAGGCCGGCAAGCTGCGCCTGATGTATGAAGCCAACCCGATGGCAATGCTGGTCGAGCAGGCCGGTGGCGCCGCCACCAATGGCGACATCCGCATCCTGGACGTGCAGCCCGAAAAACTGCACCAGCGCGTGTCGGTGATCCTCGGGTCGAAGAACGAAGTGGAGCGCGTCACGCGCTATCACCACGAAGCAGCGGCGGCCCAGCAGCAAGGCTGACGCTGGGGCGTCCACACCCTTCCCCTGACAGGGCGCCTTCGGGCGCCCTGTCTGCTTTCCGGCGCCGCCCCACCCCGTCATGGATAGCCAGCACGACACAAAAAATATTTGCAGTGCGGTAAGAGCGCTGCTATGATTGCGGGCTGTTCCAGTTCAACGGAACGTGTTGCCGAAGTAGCTCAGTCGGTAGAGCAGCTCATTCGTAATGAGAAGGTCGGGGGTTCGATTCCTCTCTTCGGCACCATTCAAAACAAGCACTTAGCCCAGCCACACCGGTTGGGCTTTGTTGTTTCTGGACATTGTGTAGGGGCTTCATCCGCTCCACAGGCGCCCTCCTCGCGCGATCCTTACCCCCAACGCTCCCGGACAAATCAGTCCCCCGGCGCTCCGGGCGTGCAGCCTGCTTCGGCCGGGTTGCCGTCTGGGTAGAATGCGAGCGGCCGCATCATATTGAGCACCGTTTTTGGAGTACCCCATGGAAATCAAGGTCAACTTTCTCGACAAGCTCCGTCTTGAAGCCAAGTTCGATGACTTCACGGTAATCGCCGACCAGCCTATCCGCTATAAAGGAGACGGCTCGGCACCTGGTCCGTTCGATTATTTCCTGGCTTCATCGGCCTTGTGCGCGGCTTATTTTGTCAAGTTGTACTGCGCGACCCGCAACATTCCGACCGATAATATCCGCCTGTCGCAGAATAATATTGTTGACCCGGAAAATCGTTACCAGCAGATTTTCAAGATCCAGGTCGAGTTGCCGACCGATATTTCCGAGAAAGACCGCCAGGGCATTTTGCGCTCCATCGATCGTTGCACGGTGAAGAAGGTGGTGCAGGCTGGGCCCGAGTTCGTGATTGAAGAGGTCGAGAACCTGGATGCCGATGCCCAGTCGCTGCTGACGTTGAAGCCGGCTGCTGACGCCAGCACCTATATTGCGGGCAAGGATCTGCCACTGGAGCAAACCATCGCCAATATGTCGGGTATTTTGGCGGGCCTGGGCATGAAGATTGAAATCGCTTCGTGGCGCAATATCGTTCCCAATGTGTGGTCGCTGCATATCCGCGATGCGCACTCGCCGATGTGCTTTACCAATGGCAAGGGAGCAACCAAGGAAAGCGCGTTGGCATCGGCGCTGGGAGAATTTATCGAACGCCTCAATTGCAACCATTTCTATGGCGGCACGTTCTGGGGCGAAGACATCGCCAATGCGGCGTTTGTGCATTATCCGAACGAGCGCTGGTTCAAGCCCGGACGCAAAGATGCGTTGCCGGCCGAAATTCTCGATGAATACTGCCGGTCCATCTACAACCCCGATGGCGAGTTGCGTGGATCGCATCTGTACGACACCAATTCGGGCAATACGCAGCGCGGCATTTGTTCACTGCCGTTTGTGCGGCAGTCTGATGGCGAAGTGGTGTATTTCCCGTCGAACCTGGTCGAAAACCTGTACGTCAGCAATGGCATGAGCGCTGGCAATACCCTGGCTGAAGCGCAAGTCCAATGCCTGTCCGAAATTTTCGAACGCGCGGTAAAGCGCGAAATTCTGGAAGGTGAAATGGCACTGCCGGATGTGCCGCAAGAAGTGCTGGCGAAATATCCAGGCATTCTGGCTGGCATCCAGGCGCTGGAAGAGCAAGGCTTTCCCGTGCTGGTGAAGGATGCGTCGCTCGGCGGAACCTACCCGGTGATGTGCGTCACCTTGATGAACCCGCGAACCGGCGGTGTCTTTGCTTCCTTCGGTGCGCATCCGAGCTTCGAAGTGGCGCTGGAACGGAGTCTGACGGAATTGCTGCAGGGGCGCAGTTTTGAAGGCCTGAACGATTTGCCTCAGCCCAGCTTTGTCAGCAACGCCGTGACCGAGCCAAATAACTTCGTCGAACATTTCATTGATTCCAGCGGTGTGGTGTCTTGGCGCTTCTTCAGCGCCAGAGCGAATTTCGATTTCGTCGAATGGGATTTTTCCGGCCAGGGCGAGAACTCCAACGCCGAGGAAGCCGCGACCTTGCTCGGCATTCTCGGAGACATGGGCAAGGAGGTGTACATGGCGGTGTATGACCAGCTCGGCGCCGTGGCTTGCCGGATCCTGGTGCCGGGCTATTCGGAGATTTATCCCGTCGATGACCTGGTCTGGGATAACACCAACAAGGCGCTGTTGTTCCGCGCGGATATCCTGAACCTGCATCGGCTGGACGACGCCAGCCTGGAAGCGCTGCTCGAGCGCCTGGATAGCAATGAGCTCGATGAATACTCCGACATCGCCACGTTGATCGGCATCGAATTTGACGAGAACACGGACTGGGGCCAGCTGACAGTGATCGAGCTGAAGCTGCTCATTCATCTCGCCCTGCATCAACTCGAAGAGGCGCACGAGCTGGTGGGCGCCTTCCTGCAGTACAACGACAACTCGGTCGAGCGCGGATTGTTTTACCAGGCCTTGAATGTCGTGCTGGAAGTGCTGCTCGACGACGACCTGGAACTGGACGACTACGTGGTCAATTTCCGCCGGATGTATGGCAACGCGCGGATGGACGCGGCGCTGGGCTCGGTGGACGGCAGCGTGCGCTTCTTTGGCCTGACACCCACCAGCATGAAACTGGAGGGCCTCGACAGGCACCAGCGCGTGATCGACAGCTACAACAAATTGCATACGGCGCGGGCCAAGGCAGCGGCTTCAGCCAAGGGTTGAAGAGGCATGGCGGGGGGAGGCGTTCCCCCTTGCTTTCTCCGTGCGCACTCAGCACCTAGCTCGCCAGCACATTCACCGCATCCTCCAGCGCCTGCGCCTGCTGCTTCAGCCCCATCGCCGCCGCGGCCGATTCCTCGACCAGTGCCGCGTTCATCTGCGTGATCTGCGTCATCTGCTCGACCGCCGCGCTGGTCTGCTCGATCTCCACGCTCTGCCCGCGGCTGGCACTGGCAATGGCCGAAATCGTCCGCGTCAGCGCCGATACCGATTGCTCGACGCGGTCCATCTCGCCGCCGGCGCTGATGGCCGCCTCGCTGCTCGCCTGCACGACTTCGAGCGAGTTTTCGATCAGTGCCTTGATCTGCTTCGCGGCCGCTTCGGCGCGCTGGGCCAGAGACCGCACCTCTCCCGCCACCACGGCAAAGCCGCGACCATGCTGGCCGGCGCGCGCGGCCTCGACCGCGGCGTTCAGGGCGAGCAGGTTGGTCTGGATGGCGATGTCATCGATCACGGACGTGATCTCGGCGATCTTGCGCGATTGCGTCGTCAGCCGCTCCATCAGCGAAGCCGAGCGGCGCACGCCGCCCGCTGCCGCGGAGGCCGCCTCGGCCGTGCGGCGCCCTTGCTGATGGGCCTGTTCGGCGTCGCTGGCGTTCTGCCGCGCGGTTTCCGTGATCTGCGCCAGCGTGGCCGTGGTTTCCTCGATGGCGCTGGCCTGTTGCTCGGTGCGCTCCGACAGGTCGGCGTTGCCGCTGGCCAGGCCTGCCGACGACTGCCACACGCTCTCGATCGAGTTGCGCGTATCGAGCAGCACGCCCACCAGCCGCGCATTCATCTGGTTCAGGAAACGGCCGAGCAGGCGCGTCTGCGCGTCGCCGCACTCGGGAAAACGATGCCGCAACTGGCCGGACAGCACCGCCAGCGCGCTGCGGTTCAGGCGCATCACGGGCCGCAGGATATTGAGCGCCAGGTAGCAGGCTGCGGCTCCGCACATGGCCACCGCCGCGCCAGCCAGCGCCCAGATGATGGCCGGGGGTGCCGCCCACACCGTCGCGCTCGCCGCCGCCAGCGCGATCAGCACGACCTGCACGGACTGGACGACAAGCAGCCGCGCCACCACCGGCAGCCGCAACAGGCGCTGCACCACAACGGCCGCGCCCTTGCGAAATGCCTCGCCACCGGAGAGTCGCCAGCGTGACCGGACCCCGCGCTTGAGGTCGGCATAGAGCCTGGTTGCCGCGGCGATCTGCGCCGCCGTCGGCGCGGTTCTCACCGACAGGTAGCCGGCAAGTTCGCCATCACTGAACACTGGCGTGACGTTGGCAAGCACCCAGTAGAAGCCGCCGTCCTTGCGCCGGTTCTTGACCACGCCCGTCCAGGGCGTACCGGCACGGACCGTCGCCCAGAGGTCGGCGAAGGCGGCGGCCGGCATATCGGGGTGGCGGATGAGGTTCTGCGGCTGGCCCATGACCTCGTCACGCCCATACCCGCTGCTGCGAAAGAACGCCTGGTTGGCGTATTGGATATTGCCCTGCGCATCGGTCCTCGTGATGATGACCTCGTCCGATGGCAATTGGTATTCGTGATCGGTGACCGGTAGATTCAATCTCATGATGCTGGTTGTCTGTGTCGTTGCAACCTTGCCCTCGACTTCTCGCGCGAAGTCGATCCATCCCGCCTACCCCCGGTGGCGGGGCCGCGACGAGTATTCACGATCGGCCGTGACAGCACGATGCGGCGCATGCCCAACATCGCTCCGGCTTGACGGCGCGCAAGCGCGGGCCATGCCTACCCCTTCCGGTGGATTGCAATCGCGCAGCCAATACCCCGCCTGGGGCGCCGGCACGCGGAAAAGAAGAAGGCCCCGGAAGCGCGGTGCTTCCGGGGCCTTTTGCTGTCTGCGCCAACCAACACCGGCGCCGCGATGAACCTTATTTCAGTGACTGCGCATACGCCTCGAGCTGCGCGATGCAAGTCCCCCAGCCTTCGAAGAATCCCATCTCCTCATGCTGGTCGCGCGTCGCCTTGTCCTTGTGCAGGACGGTGGCCACGTAGCGCGTGCCGTCGCCCTCGTCGTCCATGGTGATATAGGCGGTCATCGGCAGCCACGGGTTGTTGGCCGGGCGCCATTGCGCCACTAGCCCGGTGGTCCAGACGATGCGCGAGCGCGGCACCATGTCGAGGAAGACGCCAGGATTGTCGCTGGTTTCGCCGCCAGGGCCGTGCATCAGCGTGTGGAAGGCCCCCCCGGGCACGAAATCGAAAGCGAGGACTTCGGTGGTCCACGGCTTCGGGCACCACCATTCCTTCAGGTGGTTCGGGTCGATCCAGGCTTTCCAGACGAGATCGCGCGGCGCCTTCAGCACGCGGGAAATCGCCAGGTCGAGGTCCTGCTTACTGCTCATCTGGTTCTCCTTGGCATGCACGGGCGGCGTGCAGTAACAGAAAGGCCAGCGCGCGCGCTGGCCTTCGGGGATTCAGTGCCACGTGAGTCGGTTCCGTGTAACGCTTCCACGGATTGCTGATCCGCTTCTGCATTCACTGCCCAACACTAGCCATCGCCTATCCTGCGGCACCCCAGGACACCTCTGCAGCTTAGTACAAATTCCGCCGGACGCCAGCCGCAGGCCGCGGCCATGCCGCTCAGGTCACCGCAATGCGGTCATCGATCAGGCGGATCTGTGCGCCAGGCTTGTCTTCCATCACCTTGAGCACGCGGTTGCCCACCTGCAGCGTCACGCCGCCATGAATGCGGCGGGCGGCGTCGATCACCGCCCCCGCCGCGGGTTGCATCTGCTCGCCCAGCCTGGCGATCTTCTCCTCGAGCTCGAACAGGTCGCGCGACGATTTGAACAGCGTGGCCCGCGCCTTTTCGCGCACGTCGTCCACCGCGCGTTCCGGGTTCTTGGCAAAGAAGGCCACGAGTTGCTTGACCTTGTTCTGCTCCTCGAGCAGACGCCGGCGCCCAGCCTCGAGCGCCGCGCGCTGGGCATCCGCGTACGGGTTCACGCCGACCTGCACGATTGTGGCGGTGCCCGCGGGCGCGCCGAACACCGCCGCACGCACCGCCAGCAGCGCACGGCTGCGGCCGCCGCTGATGCTGCCTGTGCCGCTGGTCCCGCCCACGACGATGCGCTCGCCCGCAGCCACATCGCTCTGGCGGATGCCGCTTTCGACGTTGACCTCCGTGCCTGCCTCGACCACCGCGTTTTCGATGAAACGCGCCTGCACCGCACCCTGGCAGCGCACGCTGGCGCGGCTGATGGTGCCGCCCGGGTCCGCATGTCCGTGTCCGGTCTCGGCCTTGCCGATGATGCCGCCCTTGACCACGATGCTGCCGCCCGCCTCGATCGTCGCGGCTTCGATGACGCCGTCCACGACCACGTCGCCGGTAACCTTCACCGACATGCCGGTGCGGATGTCGCCCGACACCCGCAGCGTGCCATCGAACGCCACATTGCCCGAGTGCAGGTCGACGGATTCCACCTGCACCACCGGGCTGACCGCGATGCCGTGCATGCCCACCACCGGCGAGCCAGCGAGGACGGCGATCAGCAGGTCGGGATCGTTGGGATCGGCCGCGGCACCGGTCAGTCCTTCGGCAAACGGCGTGTCTTCGACGGGGTCGGCGGCCAGCGCCTTGCCAAAAACATCAACGCCGTCGCTGCCGGGCTCGGCCGGAACGCGGCGCATCAGCGGCGTGCCGGGGCTGACCAGCATCAGGTTGCCGAGTTCGCGCAGGTCCATGGGGGCGTCGTCGTCGGCCTGCGCGGGCTTGCGGGGTTGCAGCAAGTTAACGAAGCGCGCCGGCTGGCCTTGCCGCGGGGCGATGCCCGCCGCGATCTCGCGCAGTTCGCAGGCACCCTCCGCAAGGGTGGCTTCCAGGACCAGCGACTGGACCTGGGCCGTCACGCCCCGTTCGGCGACGGCACGCCGGATTTCCACCCCGGTCACGGCGCGGCCGCCTTCGGGCCGCATCAGCGTCAGGCGCACGGACAGGCGATCGTCGCTGATGTCGAGTTCGAACGCACCGTCGATCAGCGCGCCGACCGTGGCATCGATCTCGCGATCGGCTTGCTGGCACTGGCCGAGGAATTTCGCAATGGCGCGCGGGTCCAGCCGCGCCTGCTCCCAGCCATGGCTGGCCAGGCATTCCCGGAACGCGGTGTGGTCCGGAGGCAACCGGCCCGTCTCGGGTACGTAGCGTGCGCGCACCTGCTCGCCCGGCTCACTGAGCTCCAGGCGCAAACCCGACTCGTGACTCATGAGTCCCCCAAATTCGCTTTGTACAGCGGCGCCCACGCGCTGCACCTGATCCAGGCACAGTCAGTCCGGGCCGGTGCGCTCGAGCGCACGTCCGCTTGTTGTCAATCGAATACCTACGGCATCTGGAGACAAAACTTGAGGCAGGGCAAATCGGGGCTTCCATTGACGTCCCGGATGGTATGGCAGACGGGCGCTGCGTTTTCGGTAAACTGTTGGCTTCCGAGGCGTCCGCCGCCTCCCGAATCCCCGCAGTCATGGCAAATACCCACGAAATCCGTCCCGGCCAGTCGATCGAGCTGCTCAAGGAGCTCCATATCCTGACGCGCGACGGCAAGATGAACCAGGACAGCCGGCGCAAGCTCAAGCAGGTCTACCACCTGTTCCAGTTCATCGAACCGCTGCTGCAGGAGGTCAAGTCCGAGCGCGATGCCGTCACGCTGGTCGACCACGGCGCCGGCAAGTCGTACCTGGGCTTTATCCTGTACGACCTGTTCTTCAAGAGCCTGCACGACCAGTCGCACATTTTCGGCATCGAAACGCGTGAAGAACTGGTGCAGAACTCGCAGGCACTGGCCACGCGCCTTGGATTTCCAGGCATGTCGTTCCTGAACCTGTCGGTGGCCGACTCCATCACCTCGCCGGCGCTGCCAGAGACGGTCGACGTGGTCACGGCGCTGCACGCCTGCAACACGGCCACCGACGACGCCATTCGCTTCGCGCTGGCCAAGCGTGCCCGGCACATCGTGCTGGTGCCGTGCTGCCAGGCCGAGGTCGCGAGCGTGCTGCGCAAGAACAAGGGACGCCTGCTGGCCGGCAACCCGCTGACCGAGATCTGGCGCCATCCGCTGCACACGCGTGAATTCGGCAGCCAGGTGACCAATGTGCTGCGCTGCCTGCAGCTGGAGGCGCACGGCTACCAGGTCAGCGTGACCGAACTGGTCGGCTGGGAACACTCAATGAAGAACGAGCTGATCATCGCCCAGTTCAAGGACTTGCCGCGCCGCCGTCCCGCCGAGCGGCTGGACAACGTGCTCGCCACGCTGGGGCTTGAAGAAATGCGCGAGCGGTTCTTCGCCGCACCCGAGCCGGCGACGAACTAAGCGTCCGCCTGGCGCGGCGCCGCGCCATCGTCGCCGGCGTCGTCACCGTCCATCCAGCGCTGCCAACCTTCATGGCCCAGGCGGCGCATGGTCTCCATGTTGCGCTCGTAGATATCGGCCGCGTCGGGAAACGCCGCGGCGGCGCGGGCAATGCTGTCCTCGCGCAGCAGATGCAGGATCGGATACGGCGCGCGGTTGGTGTAGTTCTCGATATCGTCCGGCTCCGTCCCTTCGAACTGGTACTGCGGGTGGAAGCTCGCGATCTGCAGCATGCCTTCCAGGCGCAGGCTTTTGAGCAGGCGCTCGGCGAAGAACAGCAGGTCGTTGAAGTCGAGAAAGTCGGGCACCGCACGGGGCATGATCAGCAGCGTGGTGTCGACCTGTGCGGGGTCGGTCTCCGCCAGGAGCGTCAGCTCGCGCTCCAGCACGTCGAGCACGTCGGGGGCTTCGGTAGCTTCGCAGACCACGTAGCGGACCTGCTCCTTCACATACACGCTCTTGGCAAACGGGCAGAGATTGAGCCCGATGACCGCGCGCGCCAGCCAGTGGCGCGTGGCGGCAATGACGGCATCTTGATCGGTGACGGAAGACGGCATGGCGGCAAGACCGGGACAAAGCACCATTTTAGCGCTGCCGCAGGCTCTATAATCCGCGGCGTAGCACGCCCCTGCCATTCATTCCCGCCTTGCCATGCCGCCCACCGATACGCTTGCCGCCACGCCCACCATCCTGCCGGTTGAAGCCGCGGTGATTGGCGGCGGTCCCGCGGGGCTGATGGCGGCCGAGGTACTGGCTGCACGTGGCGTCCAGGTACACGTATTTGATGCCATGGCATCGGTGGGACGCAAATTCCTGATGGCTGGCAAGAGCGGCATGAACCTCACGCATGCCGAACCGGAACCGGCATTCCTGTCGCGCTACGGCGAACGCACCGCGCAAATCACGCCGATGCTGGCGGACTTTGGCGCGCAAGCCTTGTGCGACTGGGTACACGAACTGGGTATCGAGACCTTCGTCGGCAGCTCCGGCCGCGTCTTTCCCACCGACATGAAGGCTGCCCCGCTGCTGCGCGCGTGGCTGCACCGGCTGCGTGAAGCCGGCGTGCACTTCCATATGCGACACCGCTGGCTCGGCTGGACTGACGATGCGGCGCGCGCGCTGCGCTTTGCCACGCCGCAAGGCGAGCAGCAAGTGCGCGCCGATGCCGTGCTCCTGGCGCTGGGCGGCGCCAGCTGGGCACGGCTTGGCTCCGATGGCGCGTGGGTGCCGTTGCTCGCCCGCCATGGCGTGGATATCGCCGCGCTGCGGCCGGCGAACTGCGGTTTCGATGCCAGCTGGAGCACGATGTTTTCCGAGCGCCATGCCGGCCATCCGGTCAAGCCCGTTGCGCTGGCGGTGACCGATACGCAGGGCAACGCGCACTATCGCCAGGGCGAGTTCGTGATCAGCGCGGCCGGCATCGAAGGCAGCCTGGTGTACGCGCTGTCCGCGCCCATCCGCGACCGGATCGAGCGCGACGGCGAAGCCATCGTCTACCTGGACCTGCTGCCCGATCATGATGCGCAGCGCGTGCTGGCCGAGGTATCGCACCCGCGTGGCTCGCGCTCGCTGTCAAGCCACCTGCAGAGCCGGCTTGGCATTACCGGTGTGAAAGCCAGCCTGCTGCGCGAGTGCCTGTCGAAGGAAGCCATGCAGGACACCGCGACGCTGGCGGCATCGATCAAGGCACTGCCGCTGCGCCTGTTGCGCGCACGGCCGATCGACGAGGTCATCAGCTGCGCGGGCGGCGTGCGTTTTGAAGCGATGAACGCCAGCCTGATGCTGGACGCGCTGCCCGGCGTGTTCTGCGCGGGCGAGATGCTGGATTGGGAAGCCCCGACCGGCGGCTACCTGCTGACAGCGTGCTTCGCGAGCGGCCGCACCGCTGGCCAGGGCGCGGCGCAGTGGCTCGCCGCGCGCTGATCAGCGCCCGTTGACGATGGCCAGCGCCACGGCCTCGGCCACTTCGATGCCGTCGATCGCGGCCGAGTAGATCCCGCCCGCATAGCCGGCGCCCTCGCCGGCCGGATACAGGCCTTCCACATTCACGCTCTGATAGTCCGCCTTGCGCTCAATGCGCAGCGGCGACGACGTGCGCGTTTCCACGCCCGTCAGCACCGCATCGTGCATGGCAAAGCCGGCAATCTTCTTGTCGAGTTCCGGCAGCGCTTCGCGAATGGCGTCGATAACGTAGTCGGGCAGCGCGGTGCTGAGGTCGGTCGGGGTCACACCCGGCTTGTAGGACGGCTCGACCGAACCGAGCGAAGTCGATGCCCGGCGCGCGATGAAGTCGCCCACCAGCTGGCCCGGCGCGTTGTAGTTGCGTCCGCCCAGTTCAAAGGCGCGCTCTTCCCACTTGCGCTGGAACTCGACGCCGGCCAGCGGACCGCCGGGGTAATCCTGCGGCGTGATGCCCACCACGATGCCCGCGTTCGCGTTGCGCTCCGCGCGCTTGTACTGGCTCATGCCATTGGTCACCACGCGGCCCGGCTCCGAGGCGGCGGCCACCACGGTGCCGCCCGGGCACATGCAGAAGCTGTACACCGAACGGCCGTTGCTGCAGTGGTGCACCACCTTGTAGTCGGCCGCGCCGAGCAGCTTGTTGCCGGCGAACTTGCCGAAGCGGCTGCGGTTGATCAGTCCCTGCGGATGCTCGATGCGGAAGCCGAGCGAGAACGGCTTGGCCTCCATGAACACGCCACGCTTGTGCAGCACCTCGAAGGTGTCGCGCGCGCTGTGCCCCACCGCGAGGATGACGTGCTCTGCGGCCAGGTACTCGCCCGTGGACAGTTTCAGGCCACGCAGCTTGCCCTGATCGATATCGAGATCATCGACGCGGGTCTCGAAGCGGACCTCGCCGCCCAGCTCGCGGATCTCGGCGCGCATCTTCTCGACCATGCTCACCAGCCGGAACGTGCCGATGTGCGGACGCGCCTTGTACAGGATGTCTTCCGGCGCGCCGGCACGCACGAACTCGTTGAGCACCTTGCGGCCGTAATGCTTCGGATCCTTGATCTGGCTGTACAGCTTGCCATCCGAGAACGTGCCCGCACCGCCTTCGCCGAACTGCACGTTCGACTCCGGGTTAAGCACGCTCTTGCGCCACAGGCCGAAGGTGTCGCGGGTGCGCTCGCGCACTTCCTTGCCACGTTCCAGGATGATCGGGCGGAAGCCCATCTGCGCCAGGAGCAGACCGGCCAGCAGGCCGCACGGCCCCATGCCGATCACTACCGGACGCGGCGTATTGCCGGCATTGCCGCCCTGCGGCGCCTGCGCAACGAAGTGGTACGCCATGTCGGGCGTCACGCTCCAGTTGGGCTTGCCGGCCATGCGCTTGATGGCGGCGGGCTCGTCCTTCACCTCGATGTCGATGATGTAGGTGAGCTTGATGTCGGAGCGCTTGCGCGCGTCGTGCGCGCGGCGGAACACGGTGTATTGCACAAGCCCGTCGCCCTTCACGCCGATCTGCGCCAGCGCCCCGCGCACGGCGTGGTCGAGATCGTCTTCGGTGTGTTCGAGGGAGAGCTTGAGTTCGGAAAGGCGGAGCATGGAAACCTGCGAGGATGCGGCCACAGTCGTAGCCGGAACGGCCGCGCTATCCGTGCCACGGGGCATCAGGAGCGGACCAGAAAAGGGCAACCGGCCGGGCAAGGCCGGCCGGGTGCGCCATTCTATCGGGTTTCCGCCTTGAAGGGGCCGGTGGTGGCCGCCCAGGCGCGCCGGCGCAGCCATCCGGCCAATCCACGACAGGCGCGTTGCCAGCGTCCCGGCGCGGGCTCCCGCCACATCACCTCGGCCGCGCCGGTGGCCGATACCGTCAGCCAGCCGCGCTCGCCGAGCACAAGCACTCCTCCGGGACTGAGCCGGTGACGCAGGCCCAGTGTGCCGACAGCAGCCCATTGCGGCGGCAGCGCCACCTCGACATGGCCCTCCGCCACGTGGATGACAGTGCCGCGCGAGGCGTGACGCCTGAGGGCCTGACCGGGCCCGAGCGCATAGCGGATCGGAGAAATCGGTGTGGGGATCGAGGCTGGCATGAGCGGCTCCTGGCGTGATTCGGACAGGCACCCAGCGTATCGGCGCCCGTTCATCCCACACAGCCACAGCGATACCGGCCCGGTACCACAACAGTGCAGTTTTTCTTGCTCTGTTACGATGCAGAACCCCACCTTCTGTATCTGTTCGCGCCCCCGCCAGCGGGGCGATCATGCCGTATGGAATCCGCCCCGCTCTACCAGCAGCTCGCAGATCACTACCGCCACGCCATCCATGCGGGCTCGCTGGCGCCGGGGCGCCGCATGCCGTCGGTGCGGGCGTTGATGACCGCTCATGACGTGAGCCTGTCGACCGCGCTGCAGGCATGCCGGCAGCTCGAGAGCGACGGCCTGGTGGAAGCGCGCCCGCGCTCGGGCTACTTCGTGCGAGCAACCACGCCCCTGCGCCTTGCGCCGATCACCGAGCCGGCGGCGACGCTGCCCGATCCGGCCCAGTACATCGGCATGCACCAGCGCATCTCGTCCGTGCTCGCGCGCAGCCAGCAGGACCCGTCCACCTTCAGCCTGGGCGGCGCCCGCGGCGCGCCGTCGCTGTACCCGCTCGCAGCGCTCCAGCAGGCGGCCGGGCGTATCCTGCGGCGCGACGCCACGCTCTTTGGCGAAGCTGCCGTGCCGCGCGGCCACCCGGCCTTGCGCGCGGCGCTGGCCCGGCTGGCACTGCGCAGCCGCTTCACGCTATCGCCGGACGAGGTACTCATCACCCACGGCTGCACCGAAGCGCTGCAACTGGCGCTGCGCGCCGTGGCCGGACCGGGCGACGTGATTGCGGTGGAATCGCCCACCTACTACGGCCTGCTGCAGATCCTGGAAAGCCTGGGCATGCGCGCGCTGGAGATCCCCTGCAGCGCGCAGACCGGCCTCTCGATGGAAGCACTGGAACTGGCCGTGCGCACCTACGACAACATCCGCGCCGTGGTCGCCATGCCCAACCTGCAGAACCCGCTCGGTTCGGTCATGCCCAACGCCCACAAGATCCGGCTGGTGCAATGGTGCGAGAACCACGGCGTGCCGCTGATCGAGGACGACTGCCTGTCCGCAACCGCCGACCTCGACACGCCGCTGGCCGCCGCGAAGGCATGGGATCGCACCGGCAACGTGATCTACTGCTCGTCGGTACACAAGACGCTGGCGCCCGGCGTACGGCTCGGCTGGATCGCCGGAGGCAAATGGCATGCACGCGTGGAAATGCTGAAGTTCGCGCTGTCGCGCCCCAACGAAATGCTGTCTCAGGCGGTCGTGGCCGAATTCATGGCGACGGGCGCGTATGAGCGCCACCTGCGCCGGCTGCGCCTGGCGCTGCGCCAGCAGCGCGAGTGGACGGCGCAGGTAATCGCCGCGACCTTCCCTGCCGGCACACGGTTGACGCTGCCGCGCGGCGGCTTCCATCTGTGGGTCGAACTGCCGGAAGGCGTGTCATCCGAAGCCGTGTTCCAGCAGGCCTTGCGCGAAGGCGTCTACGTGGCACCGGGCCTGATGTTCTCCAACTCCCCGCGCTGCGATGGCTTTGTGCGCATCAACTGTGGCACGCCCCGCTCGGCGCAACTGGAGCGCGCGCTCGGCACCGTGGCGTCGGTCGTTCACCGGCTCGCGGCATAGCCATCGCCGCGCCACCGCGTGCGGTACTCCCCTTTTTGCAACACCGTTCCCCTTTTTCGTTTGCGCTGGCCTATCCTTGCCGCTGGCTTGGCCGACCGGTCCCTGGCGAGTCCGGGACCGTTGGCCATTGCCGCTGCACCCTGCCGATCATCGGGACAACAAGAAGAAGGGAGAATGGCCTTGCGCAGTGCATCCGCGGTGTCGCGCGTCGACGACGACTACCAGAACCTGTTTCAACTGGCGCCGGTCTCGCTCTGGCTGGAAGACTTCAGCGCCGTGCGCGAGCACTTCGAGCGGCTGCGCGCCGAAGGGGTGACGGACTTGCGGGCCTACCTGCGGGCCAACCCGGACGAAGTGGCGCAATGCTCGTCGCGGATCCGCGTGATCGCGGTGAACCGGCGCACGCTGGAGCTGTTTCGCGCCGCCGATCTCGCCGACCTCGTCGGCAATCTCGACACCGTCTTCCGCGACGACATGTTCGACCAGCATGTCGAAGAACTCGGCCAGCTCTGGGATGGCGGGAACCGTTTCGCCAGCCAGACCGTGAACTACACCCTCGACGGCGAGCGCCTCGATATCCGCCTGGAAGCCACCGTCATGCCCGGCCATGAGGCCGACTGGGAACGCGTGCTGCTGTCGATCGAGGACATCACCGCGCGCGTGCGTACCGAGCGCAACCTGCGCCGCAGCGAGCAATACGCGCTGGGCCTGTTCGAGCATTCGCCGGTGTCGCTCTGGGTCGAAGATTTCAGCGCCGTGAAGATGCTGCTCGACGAAGTCCGCGCGGCTGGCATCACGGATTTCCGCACCTTCCTCAACGTGCATCCGGATTTCGTGTCGCGCTGCATGCAGGAAATCCGCGTGCTGGACGTCAACCAGCAGACGTTGCAGATGTTCGGCGCGGCCTCCAAGGAAATCCTGCTCTCGCGCCTGGGCGATGTGTTCCGCGACGACATGCGCATTCACTTTGCCGAGCAGCTGGTCGACCTGTGGCACGAAAAGCTCTGGCAACAGCGCGAGGTCATCAACTACGCGCTGGACGGCCGCTCCGTCGACGTCTTCATGCAATGGTCGGTGTTCCCGGGCTGCGAACAGGACTGGGACCAGGTGCTGGTGTCGCTCACCGACATCACGGCCCGCAAGAAGGCCGAAGCCTATGTGGAGTTCCTGGGCAAGCACGACGTGCTGACCAAGCTCTACAACCGCGCCTTCTACGAAGACGAACTCGCACGCCTGGGCCGCAAGGGCCCGTGGCCGGTCAGCGTCATCGCCGTCGATCTGAACGGGCTGAAAACGGTCAACGACCAGTTCGGGCATGGCGACGGCGACGCGCTGCTGCGGCGCACCGGCGAAGTCCTGAAGAAGGCCGTGGGCGAACAGGCCTGCGTGGCCCGCACCGGCGGAGATGAATTCATGGTGCTGCTGCCCGGCCGCGACGAGCGCGGCGCGGCCACCGTGGTCGAGCAGATCGAACAGGTCGTGGAGCTGAACAACCAGTTCTATCCGGGCACCGGACTGAGCTTCTCGATTGGCGCGGCCACCTGCCTGCAGGGCGAGCGCCTGAGCGACGTCGTGAAGGTTGCCGACAGCCGCATGTATGACGCCAAGCGCGCCTACTACGAAGGCCGGGGGGACCGCCGGCAGGACTAGGCTGGTTCACCATGACAAAAGAGCCGGCGTTTTGCCGGCTCTTTGCTTACAGGTAGATGATCAGCGCGATGCCCGCGATGATCAGGCCGAACTTCGTCACGTAGTACAGCTTGCGGTTCCACGCCTTGTAGCGGCGGCGATATTGCCCGGCCAGCCAGACAAAGCGAAACAGCTTGTTGATCGTGCCGGTCTGGTCGTTCTCGTCATTGGGCGAGCTTGCCGCGGTCATGACCTTGCGGCCCAGCCAGTGATTGATCTTGCTGGCCCAGCCAAAGCGCATCGGGCGCTCGATGTCGCAGAACAGGATCAGCCGGTTGGCGTCGCTCTTGTTCTCGGCCCAGTGCAGGTAGGTTTCGTCGAACACCACGCCCTGCCCGTCGCGCCAGCTGTGGCGCTCGCCGTCGACCTCGATGAAGCAGCGGTCGTCGTTCGGCGTGGCCAGGCCCAGGTGGTAGCGCAACGAACCGGCGAACGGGTCGCGGTGCGGATTGAGCTTGCCGCCCGGCGGCAGTTCCGCGAACATCGCGGCCTTCACGCTCGGAATGCCTTGCAGCAACGCCACCGTCTTCGGGCACAGCGCCTCGGCCGACGGATGCTGGGCTTCATACCACTTCAGGTAGAAGCGCTTCCAGCCGTTCTTGAAGAACGAATTGAAGCCAGCGTCGTCGTTCTTCTCCGCGGCCTTGATCTTGCGCATCGCGGCCAGGGCCAGGCCCTCGTCACGGATCTCCGGCCACGCGGCGCGGATGCGTTCCAGGTCCGGGAAGTTGTCGACCGGGATGTAGGGCGTGCGCGGCACCCCCGAGAACGCGTACATGAAGCAATTGACCGGCGCGACCAGCGCCGAATGGTCGAGCAGCTGTCGCCAGATGCGCAATCTCGCCTTGCCGCGAAAGTGCACATACAGGATGGCGCCGAGATACGCGGCGACGATAATCCACTTGATCACCCGAATTTCTCCCAGGCGGCTATGGGCCCGCGCGCACGGAACGTGCGCAGCCGGGGCCGGAGCCAAAGCGCGTATTTTAAGCGAAATGCGGGGCTTGCCGCACCGTGATAAGGCGGCGGCACATGGCCGTCCCGGACTAGGCGCGGACTAGCCGCGCGACTGGCGCGAAATGCGCTCGATCAGCGCGCGCGCATCGTCGGGCATGCCCTGCAGAGTTAGCAGCCTGGCGTTGAGGACGATGTTCTCCAGCACCAGCTTGGCGGTGGACGCCCACAACGTCGCCAGCTGGGCTTCAGCGGGCATGCCGGAGGCTTCGAGTTCGTTCGAGCGCTCGGCGATGAGCCTGCACGCAAGCTGGCGCAGCGCCGCATCGTCGAACGGCAGGTTGGCGTAGTCGATCGGGTCTTCCTTCTCCACCTCGACCATGAGTTGCATCAGGATGTCTTCGGTCATCGGCAAGCGCTCCTGGCAATCCGCTTCACATCCGCGTCAGACGCGGAAATCCGCAGCCATGTCGACTTCGGTGCGCGCTTCGAGCCGGCCCGAACGGCAGGCGGCCGCGAAGCACTCGTAATCCTTTTCGACCTGGTCGGCATAGCTGTTCGAATAGCCTACCATCACTTCGGCCATGCGGTCGCCGGTGCCGAGATAGCCGCTGATCTCCGCGGCAAGTCCCCCGGACTTGGCATGGGCCCGCGCCAGCACCCAGCCGCAGAGTGCGGCGTATCGGCCGAGGGTCTCGACATCCATCAACTCGAACTGCGGTGCCAGTTTCATGTCGCGCAGTTGCCGGACATAAAAGTGGCGCCCGTAGGGTCCCTTGGTCCACCCCAGGAAGAGGTCGCTGGCGGCCTGCATCAGCCGCTGCCCCTCCACGACACGCCGGCCTTCATGCGACGCCGCCGGACACTTGAAATAGCGCGCCACAACCGAGCGCGTGGCTTCTTTCACTTGCAGGAAGATCGGCTTGCCATGGCTGTCGATCATCAGCTGGATCAGGCACCGCGTGCCGACGCTGCCCACGCCAACCACCTTGAACGCACGGTCGTGGAGCGTGAAATGGCTTAGCAGCCGCCGCCGGTCTGGGGCGAGCGTGCTCAGGTATTCCTGGTAGACCTTCACGGCGACGTCATCGACATTCGTTGCCGTCATCCAGTCGTCGTCGGGGTCGAACAGCGTCTGCTGGCCGCGCACGTGGAAAACCGCCGGCGGGGCATCGAGGATCGTCCACTTGTCCCCGACCAGTTCGGCCAGCTTGGGCAGCAGCGCCTCGCTGGTGCGGTCGGCCGCGCGTTCGATGCCGCGCCGGATACGCTTCTGGATGTCGGGCGACGTCTCCTGTTCCAGCAGGCGATCAAAGGTAATGCGGTCGTACCAGGTCTCGAGGATGCCCATTTCGGAATAGGCCTGCATGCGGTCCTGGTAGCTGCGCACGAGCTGGTAGACCAGATCGTCGGCCACACCCGGCTTGTGCCGAAGATGCCGGGCAGCCACGACAAAGCTGGCGGCCAGGCGCTTGAGATCCCATTCCCATGGACCGATGCTGGTTTCGTCGAAATCGTTCACATCGAACAGCAGCGCGCGTTCGGGCGTGGCAAAGCCGCCGAAGTTGGCGACGTGGCAGTCGCCGCAGATCTGCATGTGCAAGCCGGAATTGGGCGTCCCCGCGAGATCATGGGCCTGCACGATCGCGCTGCCGCGGTAGAACGCAAACGGGGATTCCATCATGCGGCCGTAGCGCAAGGGCACCAGTTGCCGCACGCGGCCTTCGCTGCTGATCTTCAGCAACGCGACCGGATCCCGGTCCACATTGCCGATCGACAAATGCGCGCCGCGCGGCACCTTGCTGCGCACGGACTTGCCGCTCCCGCGCCGATCGCCCAACTCTTCCGTTGTCGCCACGATGCCTCCATGCCGGCAGCACCGGCGATTGCAATTTGTGCAGCATCTGCAACACAAACTAGTGCACGGTCAGGTGCTTGTCAATTTCAGGAGACGTGGAACGCACAGCGCTACGGGTACGGGCAGTTTATGCAGAGCGTCTCAGGGATATCACTCTCTTCCCCGAGCGGCAACAGATGCTACGCTCCCCGCTGCTCCTGGAACCGCCAGGCTAGCAGGTGATGCAGCCCGCACGATCTCGATCGCGGTGTTGCCTATCATGAGTTTTCGCGCCTTTCGCGAGCGCATCGCAAGATGCACTGAACAAAGCGAGTGACATGCAGTCTCACTCACTCGCAATCCAACGAAGAGTCGCGTTCATGACCAAGCGTTTGTTGTCCGCCATGCGTCAGTACGTATGGTTTGCCGGTGTCAAACACCATGTGGTCCAGGGCGTCGAAGCCTTGGCCGAACTGCTCAAATCCCCTTCCGCGGCGGCCCGCGCGGTAGCTGCCGTCATTGCCGAGACCGAACATGGCGTTCAGGTCTGGGTGTCGTACTTCGGCAAGCCGCTGGACCCGCATACGAACTATGTCCTCTGGCCCGCCCGGGCCTTGCGTCCCGCGCGCCGTCGCGTCCAGCCCATTCCGCTCGAATCTATGCGGCGCAGGCGCGACGACTAGTACTGGAAGGGGCTTGCCCCTTCACTACAATGACTTTGTGTCCCCGTCGTCGACAAGGAGCAGACATGCCCGAACCGAAACATGACGAAGCGCTGGTCAACGTTTATCTCGAACGCATTTCGGCGCTTTCAGTCAGCGCATTCGACGGCGCCGATGTCAGCGGCGAACTCGATGAAGTCCTGCGCGAAGCCGCATCGCGCAGCGGCGCGGACAACGGCACGCTGAGCGTGCTGGCGAGTCGCCTGCGCGAGCGCGCGGAGGCCGCCGATCGCGAAGGTCAGCCGCTGGTGCGGGATACCTTTGCGCGCGCCGCCAGCCTGGTTGCATCGAAATAGGACGATGCCTCAGGCATTCACGAGGTACGACCGATTAAGCGCGAACGCGAACGCAAATTGACCGCGCCGTGCTTGACGGTCGAAGCTTTTGAATTGCTTTGGGAAATTTGGCCGAGCGGCCTAAGAAACCAGGAACCTGAAGGGTGTTGGTTGCGGGGGCAGGACTTGAACCTGCGACCTTCGGGTTATGAGCCCGACGAGCTGCCAACTGCTCCACCCCGCGTCTGAGAGGAAAGATTATGCAAGACCCGCGCGTGATTGGCAAGCTTTATTTCTGCTCACGCGCGAATTGCCGCTCTCTACAGCGTGCATCATCATGCGCTGCGGCGCAGCTTGCCTGCGGGTTCTGCTTCGGCAAGCACGGCTTCGATGTATTGATTTACCTGGTCCAGCGCTTCAAGTTTCGTATCAAACGGATGATTGGGAAACGGATTGTGCCGTGGCGCCAGGATCTCGCCGTCCTCTCTCCGGATGATCTCCACCACGATCGACCACTTGCCCTTGGGCAGGCCCGTCACTTCGTAGACGATCTTGTAGCCTTCAAATTCCGGCATGGCATGTACTCCTTTACTGCGTGGCGGACGGGATATCGCCGCCTCCACGTCCAGAGTAGGAGTGCACTGCCAGGTCAAAAATGATCTGCGTCAATGGCCGCCAATCCACGAAGATAGGCACCGGTTATATGCCATTGCGCGCATCGGAATAATTTGAATAGGTGTCGCGCCCGACGCCTGCGGCTGCTTATTCAGCCCACATGTGTCGCGCCGCTATTTGGCCGGTCCGACAATCCTATCCACCAGCGAGTAACCGGCACTGAATGCCGCGACTTCCGCCGCGTGCCGGGTGACGAAAGGCTGCGCGCCGCTAGAGAGCAGCTCCGTGTCGCCCGCATCGGCCGGGTCCATGCCCTCCTGGCAGACACGGACCTCGTAGGCCCAGCGCGGCGATGGCCCCATGCTGACCACGCCTTCACCCCCTTCATGCTGCGGCGTCACGAGCACATAAACATCCATGCCGCGATACGCCTCCACACGCCATTCCGGTTGTGCCATGCCGATCTCCTTGCGCGAAACCATCGCACCTTGTGTCGAGCCTAGGTGCGCGATCGAGCGATCGCAAGGCGGGCGCGGCGATCAGCATGCAGCCATGCCGGTTGCATGGAAGGAAATCTGGATGAAAGGGATTTGTCGCGCGCGAGAGGCGCGCGCGGATAAGACAGGCCGCGACAGCGCGAAAATCAAAGACGCGCGAAAATAGCGCAATGAGGGAAACGTGGAACGGCGGAAATGGAAAAGGGCTTCCGTTTCCGGAAGCCCTTTTCGTACTACATAGGTGGCGCGGCTGGCAGGATTCGAACCCACGACCCCTTGGTTCGTAGCCAAGTACTCTATCCAACTGAGCTACAGCCGCACTCGAGAAAAGAGATTATATCTGAATATTCTTTTTTGGGAACCCCCTCCTGCACTTTTTTTCGTTTTTCTTTCAAGCACGGGTTGCCTGAGTGGTTTTCTATAATGGCAGACCGAAGATGTGATCCCGACCATGAACAAAGCATTTGTCAAAGAATCGTCGGATGACGACGAGGACGATCTCCCCGAAGGCGCTACCCCGCTGCCTGCCGGCGCCAAGAACTACATCACCGAGGAAGGCTACAACCGCCTGCGCAACGAGCTGATGCAGCTGATCGACGTCGAGCGTCCCGATGTCGTGCAGATCGTGTCGTGGGCCGCCTCCAATGGCGACCGCTCCGAGAACGGCGATTACCTCTATGGCAAGAAGCGCCTGCGCGAGATCGATCGCCGCATCCGCTTCCTGACCCGCCGACTGGACAAAGCCGAGGTGGTCGACGCATCCCTGCAGGGTGATAACGACCAGATCTTCTTCGGCGCGACGGTCACCTACGCCACCCAGTCCGGCGAGGAAACGACCATCACCATCGTCGGCATGGACGAGGTGGATCTCGACATGAACCACGTGAGCTGGATCTCGCCGATCGCCAAGGCGCTGATCAAGGCGCGCGAGGGCGACACCGTGGCGCTGCGCACGCCGGCCGGCGTGGAACAGATCGATATCCTGGAAGTCAGCTACCCGCCGCGCAAGGCGGGTTGATCGCTGGCCGGCGGCGCTCAGCCATCGTTGCGATCGCGGAAGATGCGGATCACGTCCGGGTTGCGCCGCAGGGCCCGCATCACATTGGCCAGGTGCAGGCGATTCTGTACCTGGATGATGAACTGCATATACGTGGCTTCCTGGTGGCCAGCGTCCTGCTGCTCCATCGACACGTGCGCCACGTTGGCGTCGGCCGAAGTCAGGTCCGCGGCCACACGGGCGACGATGCCCTTGACGTTGCGCACCATCACCTTGATCGACACGTCGAATGCGCGCGTGGTCTTCTTCGCCCACATGACGTCGATCCAGTGTTCCGGATCCTTGCTGTGCAAGCGCTTGGCCACCTTGCAATCCTGCACGTGGATTTGCAGGCCTTCACCCTTGCCCAGGTAGCCGACGATCGGGTCGCCCGGGATTGCGCGGCAGCATGCCGGGAACAGGATCGACATGCCTTCGTCGCCCGTGATCGGCACGGCCGGCGCTTCTTCTCCGGAGAAGGTCTGCACGGCCGCCAGCAGCGCGCTGTCGACATCGCCGGACAGTTCCTGCAGCAGAATCTCCATGCGCTTGGCCACCACGGCGGGCACGCGCCGGCCCAGCGCCAGGTCGGCGAAAATGTCCTCGCGGTGCTTGTTGCCGGTCCACTGGATCATGCGGTCCCAGACCGACTGCGGCACGGCTTTCAGCTCGATGCCGAGCTGGCGCGCCGACTGTTCGAGCAGTCGCTCGCCGAGCTGGATCGCCTCGTCGAGCTTGGTGGTCTTCAGGAAGTGGCGGATGGCCGCGCGCGCCTTGCCGGTGCGCACGAACGACAGCCATGCAGGGTTCGGCTTGGAATACGGGGCCGTCACCACTTCGACGATATCGCCGCTCTTGAGCTCCGTGCGCAGCGGCAGCAGTTCGTTGTTGATCTTCACGGCGACGCACTGGTTGCCCAGGTCGCTGTGCACTGCATAGGCAAAGTCCAGTGCGGTGGCGCCGCGCGGCAGCGCGCGGATATGGCCCTTGGGCGTGAACACGTAGACCGCGTCGGGGAACAGGTCGATCTTGACGTGTTCCAGGAACTCCTGCGAATCGCCGGTCTGGCTCTGGATATCGAGCAGCGACTGCAGCCACTGGTGCGCCTGCTGCTGGATATCGTTGGCATGGTCCGCCTGCGTCTTGTACATCCAGTGCGCGGCCACGCCGGCCTCGGCAATCTGGTGCATCTCGCGCGTGCGGATCTGGAATTCCACCGGCGTGCCGAACGGACCGACCAGCGTCGTATGCAGCGACTGGTAGCCGTTGATCTTCGGGATCGCGATGTAGTCCTTGAACTTGCCCGGCATCGGCTTGTACAGGCCGTGCAGCGCACCCATCGCCATGTAGCAGTGCATCTGCGTTTCCACGACCACGCGGAAACCGTAGACATCCAGCACCTGCGAGAACGACAACTGCTTGTCGTGCATCTTGCGGTAGATGCTGTAAAGCGTCTTTTCGCGGCCGGACAGTTCCGCGACGATGCCAGCATCGGCCAGCCCTTTCTGCGCGGCCTCCAGGATGCGCTTGACCACTTCGCGCCGGTTGCCGCGCGCGGCCTTCACCGCCTTTTCGAGCGTGGCATAGCGGAACGGCGAGCCGACCTTGAACGACAGTTCCTGCAGCTCGCGGTAGATGGTATTGAGACCGAGCCTGTGCGCGATCGGCGCATAGATCTCCATGGTCTCCAGCGCGATGCGGCGGCGCTTCTCCGGCGGCACGAAGTCGAGCGTGCGCATATTGTGCGTACGGTCGGCCAGCTTCACCAGGATCACGCGCACGTCGCGCGCCATCGCCAGCAGCATCTTGCGGAAGCTTTCCGCCTGCGCCTGCTCGCGGCTCTGGAATTCGAGCTTGTCCAGCTTGGTCAGGCCATCGACCAGTTCGGCGACCTTGGGACCGAATCGCTCGGCCAGTTCGCTCTTGGTGATGCCCTGGTCTTCCATCACGTCGTGCAGCAGCGCCGCCATGATGGACTGCACATCGAGCCGCCAGTCCGCGCACAGCTCCGCCACCGCCACCGGGTGGGTGATGTACGGTTCGCCGCTCTGGCGGTACTGGCCGAGGTGGGCCTCGTCGGAGAACTGGAAGGCTTCGCGTACGCGTGCCTGGTCCGGCGCCTTCAGGTAGGCCAGCTTCTCCATCAGCCGCGTGATGGAAATGACCTGCTGGCGCGGCGGGACCGCTGGTTGCGACGTCGGCCCGAAGAAGTGCCGGTAGGACTGCGCCAGCACGGCATCGATGAACAGGCTGTCGCCCGCCAGTGCCGCGGGCGCCTCTTCCATGGCCATCACGTCATCGTGCGAATCCGACGTGGGCGCCAGGCGCGCCTTGCCCTGTGCCATCGGCGGCACGGCGGCACGCTCGCCGACAACATCGTTGCCAAGCGGGTCAGGAAGATTGGGAGCGCCGGTGCGCGCGGTCACGGATGCCTGGCCGGACGAAGAGCGCTTACGCGCGGACGCCGCTCCGGCATCGCTGCCCGTCTCGCCGCGCGCGGGCGCGGCGCCGGCCGGCTGGCCGGGAGAGACGGTTGACGAGGAGGGGTGTGACGAAGGCATGGGGGCGGCCCCTGGAATCCGGTTGCTGGATGCGCGCGCATACGATGCAAGGATGAACCACTGGCCGCCCGGGGAATCAGGTCGGTACCTTCTTGAGCATTTCGATGCCGACCTGGCCCGAGGCGATTTCGCGCAGGGCAACCACAGTGGGCTTGTCCTTCGCTTCCACCTTCGGAGTATGGCCCTGCACCAGCTGGCGCGCACGGTACGTGGCTGCCAGGGCGAGCTCGAAGCGGTTCGGGATGTGTTTCAGACAATCTTCGACGGTAATACGCGCCATATCAAATCCACCTTGGGACAAAACCTGTTGGGTTGCTATTTTACAGCACCGCGCGCGAATCGCCCGGCGACGACCCGCGCGCGCATGCTCAGTGAATGCCAAGCTCGATGAAGAGCTCGCTGTGGCGCGCCTTTTGCGAGGAAAAGCGCAGGCGTGTGGCACGCACCACGTTGCGCAGTTCTTCGAGCGCGTTGTCGAATACCTCGTTGATGATGACGTAGTCCGACTCCGACGCATGCGACATTTCGCTGCCCGCTGCCAGCAGGCGCCGCACGATCACGTTCGGCTCGTCCTGTCCGCGTTTTTTCAGGCGATCTTCCAGAGCCGTCAGCGACGGCGGCAGGATGAAAATCTCCATCGCGTTGGAGAAGCGCTTGTGCACCTGCTGCGCGCCCTGCCAGTCGATTTCGAGCAGCACGTCGTTGCCCTGCGCCATCTGCTCCTCGATCCACACGCGCGAGGTCGCATAGTAGTTGCCGTGGACCTCTGCCCACTCGAGGAATTCACCACGGTCACGCGCGGCACGGAACTGATCCACGGAACAGAAGTGGTACTCGCGCCCGTCCTGCTCGCCAGGACGCGGCGCACGCGTGGTGTGGGAAATCGACAACCGGATCGCCGGGTCCTGCGCAAGCAGCGCGTTGACCAGCGTCGACTTGCCGGCTCCGGAAGGTGCCACCACCATGAACAGGTTGCCGGGGTAGACGGTATCGATGGCAGTGTGAGGCGTATCGCTCATGTGATTGTTTTGGATCTTCTGGCGTCGTGGCGCCGGGTGAAACGGAATGCGTCGGGCTGGCGCGTTATTCGAGGTTCTGGATTTGCTCGCGCATCTGCTCGATCAGCAGCTTGAGCTCCATCGACGCATCGGCCAGTTCCTTGGCGGCCGCCTTGGAGCCGAGCGTGTTGGCCTCGCGGTTGAGTTCCTGCATCATGAAATCGAGCCGTTTGCCGGCCTGCCCGCCCTTCTTCAGGATATGACGGGTTTCGTTCAGGTGTGCCTGCAGGCGCGACAGCTCTTCCGCGATATCGATGCGGATGCCGTAGACCGTGGCCTCCTGGCGGATGCGCTCGGCGACCTCGTCGCGGCTCATCGACGGCATGCCTGCCGGCGCCGCCAGGTTGAACGCTTCCCGCAGGCGTTCGGTCAGCTTTTCCTGATGATGGGCGATCAGCTGCGGAATGGTGGGCGTGAGGCGTTCGACGATGGCCAGCATCGTGTCGATGCGCTCCATCAGCGTGGCCTTGAGCGCCTCGCCCTCGCGGCGGCGCGCCTCGCGCAACTGGTCCAGCGCTTCGCGCGCGGCGCCCATCACAGCCTCGCGCAGCGCGTCCTGCGACAACTCGGGCTCGACCAGCACGCCAGGCCAGCGCAGAATCTCGCCCATGCGCAGCGTGCCCGCCGTCGGGAAGGTGTTCGCGACCGTCGACTCCAGCGCGCGGATCTGGCCCAGCAGGCCTTCATTGAGCGCCAGCGTGGCGCCACCGGTATCGGTGCGCTGCAGGTTGATGCGGCATTCCAGCTTGCCGCGCGACAGCTCGGCCATCAGCATCTCGCGCAGCGCCGGCTCGAACGCGCGGCACTCTTCGGGGGCGCGGAACAACAGGTCGAGAAAACGCGAATTGACAGTCCGGAATTCCACCGAAACGGAGGCCGTCCTGCCGCTGGGCTCACCCTGCGCGTTTGTCAGCGGTGCCTGGCGGGTTGCCAGGCCATAACCTGTCATGCTGTGGATCATTGAGTGTTCTCGCGAAATGGCGCTGCCCCGGGGGTAGGCTGGGGCCGCAGCAAAGGCGTCTTGTATCCGCCGAAATGGGGCAACAATGCCCGCTATTGTGTTCTTTACAAGTGACCGATTAGCCGTGACAATCCCGAGGCAAATCCGGTCCGATTCCTATGACAGAGCCCAAGGGCGCTACACAACCCAAGAGTGCACCGCTGCCCGTCGGCACGCTGCTGTCCAACTATCGTATTGTAAAGAAGTTGGCCAGCGGGGGGTTCAGTTTCGTATACCTGGCCACGGACGAGACCGGGGCGCCGGTTGCCATCAAGGAATACCTGCCCTCATCGCTGGCGCGCCGCAACCCCGGCGAACTGATCCCGATGGTGCCCGAGGAAAACGCGGCATCGTTCCGCCTGGGCCTGAAGTACTTCTTCGAGGAAGGGCGTTCGCTGGCCCGCATCTCGCACCACAGCGTCGTGCGCGTGGTGAACTTCTTCCGCGAGAACTCTACCGTCTACATGGTCATGAACTATGAGATGGGCAAGACGCTGCAGGAGCATATCCTGGCCGCGCGCCAGCAGGGCCGCGCCAAGGTGCTGCGCGAGCATTTCATCCGCAAGGTCTTCCATGACCTGATGAGCGGGCTGCGCGAAGTCCATATCCACAAGCTGCTGCACCTGGATATCAAACCCGGCAACATCTACCTGCGCGAGGACGAATCGCCGATCCTGCTCGATTTCGGCGCCGCGCGGCAGACGCTCACCATGGAAGCCAAGCGCTTCCAGCCGATGTACACGCCCGGCTTCGCCGCGCCCGAGCTCTACGGCAAGCACAACGAACTGGGCCCCTGGACCGACGTCTACAGCCTGGGCGCGACGCTCTACGCTTGCATGGCCGGCATGCCGCCGCAGGAAGCCAACCAGCGCGAAAAGGACGACCGCATGGGCGATGCCATCGCGCGCCTGCGCAGCAGCTACACCAATGGCCTCGTCGACCTGGTCGAATGGTGCCTGCGGCTGCCTCCGGCAGAACGCCCGCAGAGCGTCTTCCGCCTGCAGAAGGAGTTGCGCGAGCAGACCAACGCGCTCGGCGAGCAGGCCGCTCAGGCGCCGCCGCCCGCCCCCGCCGAACGTTCCGAGCGAACCGGCCCGTCCAGCCGCTTCCTGACCTTGCTGCGCCGCCGCGACGACACGGTGGCCGCGACCACGCGCCAACCCGCGGACACAAGCGGCGACTGAATCACCCCCGGTCGCGCATTTCCGAACCGAATTCTCCCCAAACAGCCAACATGCGATTCTCCGTCTATCAGGAAAGCAGGAAAGGCGGCCGCCGCATCAACCAGGACCGCATGGGCTACTGCTTCACGCGCGATGCCCTGCTGATGGTGCTGGCCGACGGCCTGGGCGGCCATGCATTGGGCGAAGTCGCCGCGCAGCAGGCGCTGCAGACGCTGGCGCGCCAGTTCCAGACGCAGGCCCGGCCGACGATCCGCAACCCGGCGGATTTCCTGCAGGACACCATCATGCTGGCCCACCGCGAGATCCACCGCTACGCGGAGGCTCACCGGCTGTCCGACGTGCCGCGCACGACGGTGGTCTGCTGCCTGGTGCAGCAGGGCCAGATCCATTGGGCGCACGCCGGCGATTCGCGCTTCTACCTGGTCCGCAAGGGCCGGCTGCTGACGCGCACGCGCGATCACTCGAAAATCGAGAACCTGCTGCAGCAGGAACGCGTGCTGCCCATGGAAGTCGCCAACCATCCCGAGCGCAACAAGCTCTACAACTGCCTGGGCTCGCCCAACCTGCCGCTGATCGACATCGGCGGCCCGCTGCGGCTCGATCCGGGCGATGTTGCGCTGCTGGGATCCGACGGCCTCTGGGGACCGCTCGAAGAGCCGGAGATCGTCGACCGCCTGACCCGGCTATCGGTGGTTCAGGCGGTCCCCGAACTGATTTCACGCGCGCTCGAAAAAGCCGGCGAAGGTGCCGATAACACCACCGGCATCGCCATGATGTGGGAGCTGGATGCCAGCGCCACGGGTGACGAATCCGTCATGACGGACACCCTGCCGCTGAACGCCTTCACGACCTCCATCCTGGAGCGTCCCGGCAACGAGGCAGATCTCCTGTCAGAAGAGGAAATCGAGCGCTCCATCGCCGAAATCCGCGCGGCCATCGACAAGACCAGCAACCTGATGCGCTGAGCGCAGCCAACCGGCAACGGCGGGAAGGCGGGCACGCCAGGCCCGCCGGCGTTAGAATCGCGGTCTCCACCGATTCGAGCGAACCATTCCATGCGACCCAGCGGACGCGCAGCCGATGCGCTGCGTTCTATCAGCCTGACCCGTCACTACACCCGCCATGCCGAGGGCTCCGTGCTGTGTGCGTTCGGCGACACCAAGGTGCTGTGCACCGCCAGCGTGCTGTCCAAGGTGCCGCCGCACAAGAAAGGCAGCGGCGAGGGCTGGGTCACGGCCGAATACGGCATGCTGCCCCGCGCCACGCATACGCGCTCGGACCGCGAAGCCGCGCGCGGCAAGCAGACCGGGCGCACCCAGGAAATCCAGCGGCTGATCGGCCGCGCCATGCGTACGGTGTTCGACCTGGCGGCGCTGGGCGAATACACGCTGCACCTCGACTGCGACGTGCTGCAGGCCGACGGCGGCACCCGTACCGCCGCGATTACCGGCGCGTTCGTGGCCGCGCATGACGCGGTCTCGTCCATGCTGCGCAACGGCCAGATCAGCGCCAGCCCGATCCGCGACTTCGTCGCGGCCGTCTCGGTCGGCATGGTCGACGGCGTGCCGGTGCTGGACCTGGACTATGCCGAGGACAGCAACTGCGATACCGACATGAACGTGGTCATGACCGGCAGCGGCGGCTTTGTCGAGGTACAGGGCACGGCCGAGGGCGCCCCGTTCAGCCGCACCGAGCTCGACGCCATGACGCGCCTGGCCGAGGCCGGCATCGCGCAACTGGTGCAGCACCAGCGCCAGGCGCTGGGCCTGGCCTGAAGGACGCCGCACGCCATGCAACGCCTGGTACTGGCCTCCAACAACCCCGGCAAGCTGCGCGAATTCGGCGCGCTGCTGGCCCCGCTCGGTTTTGACGTAGTGCCGCAAGGCCAACTGGGCGTGCCTGAAGCCGAAGAGCCGTTCTGCACCTTCGTCGAGAACGCCCTGGCCAAGGCCAGGCATGCAAGCCGGCTGGCCGGGATGCCCGCGCTGGCGGACGATTCGGGCATCTGCGTGCAGGCACTGGACGGCGCCCCCGGCGTCTACTCGGCGCGCTACGCGCAGATGGCCGGCCAGGCCAAGTCCGATGCCGCCAACAATGCGCACCTGATCTCGCAGCTCGCCGGCAAGCCCAACCGCCGCGCGCATTATTACTGCGTGCTCGTCTTCGTCCGGCATGCCGCGGATCCGTGCCCGATCATCGCCGAAGGCGTGTGGCATGGCGAAGTCGTCGACGCCCCGCGTGGTGCCGGCGGCTTCGGCTACGACGCGCACTTCCTGCTGCCCGATCTGGGCAAGACCGCCGCCGAGCTGCCCGCCGACGAAAAGAACGCCGTCAGCCATCGTGCGCTGGCACTGCGTTCGCTGGCGGCGCGCCTGCAAACCGAAGGCCGCGGGCAGGCTGCGCGATGATCCCGATCGTACCGGCGGGCACACCGCCCGCCGCGCCTGCCGACAACACGCAGCTCTGGCTCAAGCCGGGCCAGATCGCGCTGCCCGGCTCGCCGCCGCTATCGCTCTACGTGCATGTGCCGTGGTGCGTGCGCAAATGCCCCTATTGCGATTTCAACTCGCACGCGGTGCCCGGCAAGGACGGCAGCCACGACATTCCGGAAGACGCCTACCTGGACGCCTTGCGCGCCGACCTGGAGCAATCGCTGCCTCTGGTATGGGGCCGCGCGGTCCATACCGTGTTCATCGGCGGCGGTACGCCGAGCCTGCTGTCCGCGGCCGGCATGGACCGGCTGCTGTCCGATATCCGCGCGCTGCTGCCGCTCGACGCCGATGCCGAGATCACGATGGAGGCCAACCCGGGCACCTTCGAGGCCGAACGCTTCGCCAGCTACCGCGCGAGCGGCGTGAACCGGCTGTCGATCGGCATCCAGAGCTTCAACGACAGCCACCTGCAGTCGCTCGGCCGCATCCATGGCGAGCGCGAGGCACGCGCGGCCATCGACATCGCGCAGCGCAGCTTCGACAACATCAACCTGGACCTGATGTACGCGCTGCCCGGCCAGACCATGGAGCAGTGCCGCAGCGACCTGGAGGTGGCGCTGTCGTACGGCACCACGCACCTGTCGCTCTACCACCTCACGCTGGAGCCGAACACGCTGTTCGCCAAGTACCCGCCCGCGCTGCCGGACGATGACCTGGCCTACGAGATGCAGGACCTGATCGAGGCGCGCACATCAGAGGCCGGCTACCGGCACTATGAGACCTCGGCCTACTCACGCCCGCATCGCGAAGCGCGGCACAACCTGAACTACTGGCGCTTTGGCGACTACCTTGGCATTGGCGCGGGCGCGCATGGCAAGCTGTCGTTTCCCAACCGCATCCTGCGCCAGATGCGCCACAAGCACCCGGCCACCTACATGGCGCAGGCCATGGCCGGCAACGCCGTGCAGGAAGCGCGCGAAGTCGGCGCGGACGAACTGCCGTTCGAATTCATGCTCAATGCGTTGCGCCTGACCGACGGCGTGCCGGCCTCCAGCTTCCACGACATGACGGGGCTGCCGCTGCATACCATCAGCCGGCAGCTCGCGGCGGCGGAGAAGAAGGGATTGCTCGATGCCGACCCCACGGTGATTCGTCCGACCGAACTCGGCAGACGCTTCCTCAACGACCTGCAGGAGATGTTCCTGAAGGACTGAGGAACGCGGCGCATCTGACCCGAAAGCGAGAAGGCCACGGCAATGCCGTGGCCTTCTTGCCTTGCGAGCGATACCCGTTCAGTACGGCACGGCCATGTCATTGGCCACGCGGGCGCGCATGCCGACCTGCAGGTTGCCCAGGTTGCTCTGCGTCACCGTGGCGACGCGGCCATCATCGAGCCGGACGTTCACGCGATAGGCGGTCTGCGTGCTGCTGCCGGCGCGTTTTTCAACCTGGTTGCCGGCTACCGCGCCGACCACCGCTCCCCCGATCGTCGCCGCGGTCTGCCCGCGGCCACCGCCCACCTGGTGACCCAGCAGGCCGCCCGCGGCGCCGCCGATCACGGTGCCCAACAGGCCGGAACTGCTCTGCGTGTTGGTAATCGGTTCGATGGATTCCACGCGCCCGTAGTACACCGAGCCTGCCGGCGCCTGCGAGGCATAGCCACCGTTGCTGGTCTGCGGCGGAGGTGGCGCGTTGTAGCCGGTGTTGTTGTACCCGTTGTTGTAAGGCGCCGCGCAACCGGCCAGTCCGATTGCAGCCAGCACGGCCCCAAGCGCCATTCGATTTTTCGATTTGCTTTGCATCTGAAATTCTCCTCTGTTGCCAGGTGAAGCCGGGAACGCGGCACTTGCGCAGTGCCCGACACACCGATATGAGCCGCATGACAGCGTGAAGGTTCCGCCATGTCAGACAGGCTCCGACAACAGGATCACAGGATTCACCAAGGAAGCGCCCGGGCCTTGTATAATGCGCGGCCTGTACACTGGCCCTTGCGCCAGCGGCATGTCGCGCAATCGCGCTACAATGCCGGCACTTTACGGAAGCGTGGCCGAGTGGTTTAAGGCAGCAGTCTTGAAAACTGCCGATGGGGTGACCCATCCGTGAGTTCGAATCTCACCGCTTCCGCCAGTTCCCCCTGCACGCGCGGCCGGCCGTGCGCCTGCGCAATGTCCTCGCCCCCAGACAGCGCCGTGGCCCACGGATCAGCGGGACGGATCGCCGCTCCGCGCCCAGATACCGCGACCGTTACTCCGCATTGCGCTCCGCAGCCTGAAGCACGCTCCTGGCATGCGCACCACTGCCGTGCCCATTGGCCAGTTCCGGCGTGACGCCATGCGATGGCGCAGCGAAGCTTCCCGCCTCGCGCTTGAAGCGACCGCCGATATGGCCCGCCACACGCGGCGCAGCGTAGCGCGCCCCATAGATGAAGCGCAGTGCGGGGCCAAAGCTCATGGCCGCGGCGGGGCCGAGCACATACAGGTCGCGCACGCTGGTTTCGAAGTTCGATGTCAGGTCCGGCGAGCCGTCAACCATCGAAAGGGCGCTCAGGATCTCCGACGAAAGGAAAGCGTGGCGCGCCATATCCACCTTGAAGCCCGTCGCGAGTACAACATGGTCAGCACTGATAGCCGATGTTTCGCTTCCTGAATCGACCTCCAGCACGATCCGGCCATTCCTGATTTCCGCGCGGCTCACCTCCGTCCGCGTCGATATCTCGATCTTGCCCTCGACATGATTGCGCAGCCACCACGCCCCGGATGGCCCCCATGATGTGTCCAGGATCTTCTGGCGCTGCGGAAGGCTCAACGTGTGGAACGAGGCGGGATACTCGGACAACAGGTAGGACATCGCCAGCAACCACGGCTTGTTGGAATCCCATCCGCGCCCCAGGCCCACACGTGCCCGCAGCAGCCGGGATACGAGCCCGCTCGACGTCCGCGGTTCGCGGCTCCAGTTCACGGCATCGCCACGCACCAGCAGGCGCACCCGCGCCCCCGCCGCGCTCATCGATGCCGCCAGCCCGATTGCCGACTGCCCGCCGCCAACGATCACGACATCCTTGTCCTTCGCCCACGCCGAATGACCGAAATCTCCGGAATGCAGCACGTAGGGCCGCGGCACCCCCCGCAGCGCCGAAGGGGCCTGCCCGAACGACTTCAGACCCAGCGACAGGACGACGCGCCTGGCCACCAGCGAACTTCCATCACTCAGGCCAAGCCGGAAATACCCATCCTTGCGGCACATGTCCTGCACTTCCACCGGCCGGATATGCCCGACCAGCTCCGACTGGAACCACTGTCCATAGTCGACGAACATTTCCACCGGCAGATGAAGGCCCACCGACTTGTATTCCATGTGGTGGCGTCGGCAATACGCTTCGACCGTATAGCCGCCGCATGGCGAATAGAGGCTCGAGGCGAATGCCTCGGAGCGCAAAAGCATTCCCGGTGGCGTGAAATTCTTCCAGGCGTGCATCGGGATCCCGAGAACCTGATGGGGCACGCCAGCCTCTGACAGATAGGCGGAGGTCGACAAGCCATAGGGGCCGGCCCCGACAATGACGGTATCCGTGGACGAGATCATTATTGCTCTTCCCGATAGGTTTTCCCGACTCTCGCACCACCGCGCCGGGCGGCCCACTGCCTGGACAGTGGATAAGTCCAGGACCAATGCCGGCATGGCCTCGCGCAAGCCCCGCTGCGCCCCTCGGTCACGTCGCTCAACCTGGATTGCCGCAGTCTGGGACCGGCCCCCCGCGCCGTCCGTTCGGGCCCGCACACTCACCCTTCGTCGCGCGCCTTGCTGGCTGGTGGCTCCGATGCGTGAGCACCACCAAACGTGGGGCCGGCCACACTAGGCGCTTCCCATGAGGGCCGCGCCCTGATTAGATGGATGCCGGCAAGACGCGCCGACAGGTGGCGCACACCCGCAGATCCCGCACTCTCACGCTCCTGACGGCTCGATCATGAAGCGCTTGTTCGACGTGGCTTTCTCCGCGGTCGCCCTGCTGATGCTGGCGATCCCGTTGCTGATCCTGGCTGCCGCCGTGCGCTGGAAGCTCGGAGCGCCCGTGCTGTTCCGGCCCACGCGCGTGGGCCTCGGCAACCGGCTGTTCACGGCGGTGAAATTCCGCACCATGACCGACGCGCGCGGCCCGGACGGCCAGTTGCTGCCCGACCAAGAGCGGCTCACGCCGTTCGGCAGGTTCCTGCGCCGCTCCAGCCTCGATGAACTGCCGCAGTTCTGGTGCGTCCTGGTCGGAACCATGAGCGTGATCGGTCCGCGGCCATTGCCGCCGAAGTACCTGCCGTTCTATTCGCCGGCGCAAGCGCGCCGGCACCTGGTGCGGCCGGGCATCTCCGGCTGGGCCCAGGTCAACGGGCGGAACTCCCTGTCCTGGGAGGAAAAATTCCGCCTGGACACCTGGTACGTCGATCACCGCACGTTCTGGCTGGACCTGAAAATTGTCTGGCTGACGATCGGCATCGTCATACGGCGGCAGGGCATCAACGCCACGGGCGACGTGGAGGTTCCGGACTTCACCGGCAGCCCGGTCGCGCAGTCCGGAGGCAGCCAGGGCGCACGCGCGCCCAGCGAAGACATTCCAGCCCAACCGGCATTGTGAGCAGTGACAGGCGCATGCACCAATGTCAGGACGTCAGTACAAGCTGCGGCACTCGGTGGACCACCCCACATAGCGCGCTACTTTATGTCCGGCCGTTCTGGTTAGATGAGGCCTGTGATGCAGCGGACGTGTAAAAGATGCAATGGCATCGGGATGGGCGTCCCGGCTCCGGTCGAGCGCTCCGTAGATGGAGAAGCATGCCCCTCGCGTCCGGACTCCGGGTGGCCGCTGTCTCGACGCCGGGCACCGGAATCCACACAAGACGAACCGGCCTCAACGAAGGCCGGACCATTGGGCTGGGCATGGCGTTGGGGTGATCATGAATGTGCTTCTGACGTGTGTAGGTAGAAGACGCTACCTCGTGGAGTACCTGAAGTCCGAACTCAACGGAACTGGCATGGTGCTCGGCGTGGACAACCAGCGCAGTGCACCCGCTGCCAGTATTTGCGACATGTTCCTGCTCGCGCCGGACGTCTATGCGGAAAGCTACATCGACTACCTGGTGGACGTGTGCCGTACGCGCCAGGTTGCGGCCCTGCTTTCGCTGAACGATCTTGAGCTTCCCCTGATCGCGGAACACGCGCATCGCTTTCGCGATGTCGGGACCGTACCGGTGGTTTCGTCGGGGGAGGTCGTCCGTCTTTGCGCGGACAAGCTCATGACAGTCCGCTTCGCCGAGTCGATCGGCGTGCCGGTTCCGCGCAGCTATGCAACCCTGCAAAGCGCCGAGGACGCGCTGTCGGCGGCCGAAATCACCTTTCCGCTGGTGGTCAAGCCGCGCTGGGGCAGTGCAAGCTTCGGCATTTTCTATGTCGAGAGCCTGCAGGAGCTGCGTTTCGCCCATGCGTACTGCGCGCGTATCTGGCTGCAATCGAAGTTTGCCCGCGTCGGGGAACCTGATGCGCTGGTCCTCATCCAGGAAATGGTCTGCGGGCAGGAATATGGCCTCGATGTCTTCAACGACCTGGAGGCCGCGCCGGTCGGCGTGGCCGTGCGCAAGAAACTGTCGATGCGTGCCGGCGAGACCGACCGCGCGATTACCGTCGAAAGCGAACCGTTCAGCGACCTGGCTACGCGCATCAGCCGCGGCCTGCGGCATATCGGCAACCTGGACTGCGATGTCATCGTCCGCGACGGGCGCCAGTACCTGCTGGAAATGAACCCGCGGTTCGGCGGCGGCTATCCCTTTACTCACCTCGCCGGCGCGAACCTGATCCGGGTGCTGCTGAACTGCCTGAGAGGCACGCACCAGGGCGAGGAAATCCGCTACCAGGCGGGGCTGGAGCTCGCCAAGTGCGACTTCCTGGCCTGCGTCGAAGCGCCGGCAGGACAAGACTGAAAGCCGCCGCAGCGGCTTTCATCGGCGCGTTCAGGAATACGCCTGGAACACCTTGGCCTTGCCGTCCCGCAACACCAGCAGCACATCATAAGGCGTCTTGCGCCCGCCATACTCGGGCCCGTCCATGCCCGGCGACCCCTGCGGCATGCCCGGCACGGCAAGTCCCACGGCGACCGGGCGCTCGCGCAACAGCCGGCGGATCTCGCGCGCCGGCACATGTCCTTCGAGCGCGTAGCCTTCCACCACCGCGGTATGGCAGGAACCATAGCGCTCTGGCATGCCCGCCTTGCTGCGCGCGGCAGGGAGATCCTCCACCTCGTATGTCGTGACCTGGAAACCGTTGGCCTGCAGATGCGAGACCCAGTCCTTGCAGCAGCCGCACGTGGGAGATTTCCAGACCTTGACGGCCGTCGCGGTCTGCGAAGCTCCAGCCCAGGCTGCCGCGGGCAACAGCGCCAGCGCGGCGAGAACGCTCCGGCGGAGGGGATTGGTGATAACAGGTTCGGCTTTCATCGAGCGGAATGGGTTACACAGGTTCAGGGAACGGGCAGCGAAATCAATGCCCGGGAGACAGCGTGCCAAACCATGCCACGAGACCCAGCACGGCCATGGCACACGCCGCCTCGCATCGCAAACTGCGGCGCAGCGCAAGCACGGCGGCGCGGTCGTCGCGCTGATGCACGTCGTACGCCAGCCGCGGCGCCAGGCGGTAGCGATTGGCGGCCGCCAGCCCGAGCATGGCACAGAACAACGCGAGCTTGGCCAGCAAGAGCCCGCCGTAGCGGGTGGATAGCAAGCCGGACAGGCCAGGCCCGGCGATCAGGATGTAGTTGGCGACGCCGGTCACCACCAGCAAGGCGACGATGCCGGCTCCGACGTGGGCAAATCCACTTGCCGCGCGGCTCAGTTCTGCCACGCTGCCTGCCGTGGCGGTGCGCTTCGGCGACGACATCGACACAAACACCGCCAGTGCGCCCACCCAGGCGCCGGCGGCCAGCAGATGCACGATATCGGCGGCCAGATGGATGCCGCCCCGCAGGCCTTCGCTCATCACCCCATGCCCGCCCCAGGCGAGCGTGGCCAGGGCGATCGCCGCGGCCACTGGCAGGAGGATGCGTGTTGCCCGCCAATGACACGGCGCCATGCTTGCCAGCACGCAGACGAGCAGCGCCAGCATCCGCACCTGCCACGCCATGCCCAGGCCGGTCTCGGTCACGATCATGCGCAGCGTCCCGGCATCGATGGCAAGGTAGGACGCCGCGCCCATCATGATCCTGGCTGTCACCAGCAGGGCCGCGGCGGAAAACACGATGCCGGCCGCCGCCAAGAATGTCGTGAAGCGGCACCGGCAAGTGGCAGGTTGCGCATCACCACGCAGCAGCCACATCGACGCAAGCGGCACGCCGAACAACAGCGCCAGATCGGCATACTGGACAAAACGCAGGACGATGTTGGCCCGGTCAGCATCCATCGGCTATTTCACGGTGAACGTGAGCTTGCCGCTGACCGGATGCGTGTCGGCCGCCACGGCGCGCCAGTCCAGGCGATAGGTGCCGGGCACAAGCGGGCTCGCGGGCGTGATCACCATCGTCTTCGGATCCTCGCCGGCCGATACGCGCGTGGCCACGCTCATCGGCGCATGGTCCGCCATGCCGGGCATGCCGGTCATGAGCAGCTTGGCGCCGGACACGCGCGCGACCAGGCTCTCGGAGAACCGCAGTTCGATCCGCGCGGGCGCCGCGATCTCGGCATTGTCGGCCGGCGTGGTCGCGAGCAGTTGCGGATGCGCGAAAGCGTGGCCGCCGGCGAGCAGCGCCGATACGGCCAGCAAGGACTTTGCAAGGCTACGGATGTCGAACATGGGGGCACCTTCGTGTGATGGTTTGATGGCTGGCTTGCACAAGCATGCCTCAGAACCAGGCCCGCACGCCAGCCACGAAGCGGGTCTCGCCGCTGCGGCCGCCGGTGGTCCGGACCATGTCCGACGTATTGCCGAAGGCCTGGTACCGCTCGACGCCGATATAGGGCGCAAACTGGCGGTTGATCTCATAGCGCAGGCGCAGCCCCACTGTACCGTTCGACAGGCCGCTGCCGGTGCCGGTTTCCGGATCGTTCCTGCCGTACAGGCTGGCTTCGATGCGCGGCTGCAGGATCAGGCGTTGCGTGATCAGCAGTTCGTACTCGGCCGCCAGGCGCAGCGCGGTGCGCCCGCTGTCGCCGACGTAGGCCGTGGCATCGACTTCGAACCAGTACGGTGCCAGGCCCTGCACGCCGAACGCCATCCAGTTGCGCCCCGGACGTCCGCTGCCCACGTCATTGCGCCAGCCAAGCTGCGTGTCCCAGTAGGGCGCGATGGCGTGGCCCCACAGCAGTTCGGTGCGCGCATCGTGCACCTTGCCACCCGCGGCTTCGCCTTCTGTCTTGATGACAAGCCGGTTATACGTGCCGCCGAACCACGCCTGCGCTTCCCAGTTTGCGGCGTTGGCACCATTGGCATGCGCCCATTCCAGCCTGTCGACGAGTACCGAGCCAAAGCTGTGCTCGTCGGCCATGTGAAGGTGGCGTGTGTTGCCCAGCGCGTACTGGCCCGCGCCAAGCTGATAGCCGCCCGAGTATGCATGCGGGTCGCGCGCGTCGGGCGGCGCGCTTCCGCCCTGCATGTTCAAGTCGCCATGGTCCATCGCAGGCGCGTTCTGAGGCATCGGCGCCGCGGACGCGGGGCCTTCATCCATGCCCTGCATGCCTTCCATGCCGTCGTCTTCCACGGCGGGCGCGCCCCCCCCCGAATCGCTGGACGAATGATGTTGCGCATGTCCGGCATGCGGGTCCTGTGCCCACGCCGACGCGATTCCCGCGGCCGCGACGATCGCGGCAAGCATGTTCCTGGCGTGCGCGCACCTGGCAGCCTTGCGTGCGAAGCGTTCCATCACGACACCACCACTTCGCGGAACATGCCCGCATCCATATGCAGCATCAGGTGGCAATGCCATGCCCAGCGGCCAGGCGCGTCCGCCGTGACCAGGAAGCTGATGCGCTGCGCCGGCTGCACCGGGATCGTGTGACGGCGCGCCTGGAACGTGCCGTCCGGCGCCTCCAGGTCACTCCACATGCCGTGCATGTGCATCGGGTGGGTCATCATGGTGTCGTTGTGGAGGATGACGCGCAGGCGCTCGCCATGGCGGAAATGCACCGGTGTCGATTTGCCGAACTCGACGCCGTCGAACGACCACGTGTAGCGCTCCATGTTGCCGGTCAGGTGCAGTTCGATCTCGCGCCCAGGCCCGCGCGGGTCCGGCGGGCCGCCCAGCGTGTGCATATCGGCCAGCGTCAGCACCCGCCGTCCGTTATTGCGCAGGCCGATGCCGGGGTCGTCGAGATTCGTGCGCGGCGTGTCGACGCGCATGTCGGTGCCTGCGCCGTACTCGGTGCGCGCGTGGTGCACGGTCTTGCCGGGGACCTTGAGCGGATTGCCTGCAACGGCGCCGTGCATCGCGTGCTGGCCGTGGTCCATGCCATGTTGCATGCCGGCATGCTCCGCGCCGCCATGCATGCCGCCCATGTCACCCATCATGTCGCCCATGGCCAGCCACTCGGCCTTGTCCGGCGCAGGCACAGGTGCCTGCAGGCCGTCGCGCACGCTCAGCGTGCCCCTGGCATAGCCGGTGCGGTCCATCGACTGGGCGAAGATGGTGTAGGCATCGTCGCGCGGCTCGACCACGACGTCGCACGTTTCGCCGGGCCCGAAGCGGAATTCGTCGACCGTCACAGGTTCGATGTTGATGCCGTCGACCTGCACTACCTTCAGCTTCAGCCCGGGGATGCGCACGTCGAAGAAAGTATTGCCCGCGCCGTTGATCAACCGCAGCCTCACCTTCTCCCCGGGCCGGAACTGCGCCGTCCAGTTACCGGCTGGCGTCAGGCCATTGGTCAGGTAGGTCAGCGTGGCGCCTGACAGATCCGCGAGGTCGGTCGGGCTCATGCGCATCTGGTTCCACATGCGGCGCTTGTCGAGTGCGGCCTTGAGGCCATCGTTCGACACGTCGCGGAAAAAATCGACCACCGTTGGCTGGTTGTAGTTGTAGTAGTCGCTCTGGACCTTCAGCTTCGACAGCACGCGCATCGGATCCTCGTCGGTCCAGTCCGACAGCAGCACCGTGTAATCGCGGTCGGCGCGCACCGGGTCTTCGCCGGCCGGGTCGACGATGATGCCGCCATACAGCCCGATCATTTCCTGGAAGCCCGAATGCGAGTGGTACCAGTAGCTGCCGCTTTGCGCCACCTTGAAGCGGTAGGTGAAGGTTTCGCCCGGGGCGATGCCGTCGAAGCTGATGCCGGGTACGCCATCCATCTGGTACGGCAGGATGATGCCGTGCCAGTGGATCGAAGTCGCTTCGCGCAGGCGGTTGGTCACGCGGATGGTGACCGTGTCGCCCTCGCGCCAGCGCAGCGTCGGGCCGGGCAGCATGCCGTTGATGGTGGTGGCCACGGCGGGCTTGCCGGTAAAGTTGACCACCGATTCGCCGACGACGAGATCGAACTCGGTGCCGCGCAACACCGGCGCCGTGCCGAATGCCGTCGCGGCCGGCTGCGCCGATGCCGTCCCCTGCCAGACGGGCAGGCCCGCCACCACGCCGCCGGCCGCGAGCCCCTGCACAAAGCGTCGGCGAGACAGGTTGGGCAGCAGCAGGCCAGTGGAAGGATCGCGTCGCATGGAAAATCAGTCCTTGGAGAGTCGATAGCCGCACTTGTCAGCGGCAGGCAAAGCATACGCAAGGCCAGGGAACGTGCACATGACCCCGAAATTACAATCCGGTAATCTTGGCGTCATCTTGATGTTCATTGCCCTCGGCTACAGTCGCCGTTCGCCAGCGGCGTGCGGTGCGCGGCGGGCAACAAGGAAAGCGCTGATGAAACTGCTGGTAGTGGAAGACGAGGCCAAGACCGGTGAATACCTCCGGCAAGGCCTGACCGAGGCGGGCTTCGTGGTGGATCTGGCCGCCAACGGGCTGGACGGACACCACCTGGCCATGAGCGAAGCCTACGACCTCATCATCCTCGACGTGATGCTGCCCGACGTGGATGGCTGGCGCATCCTGCAGACACTTCGCGCGGCCGACAACCACGTGCCGGTGCTGTTCCTGACCGCCCGCGACAGCGTGGCCGACCGCGTCAAGGGGCTGGAGCTTGGTGCGGACGACTACCTGGTCAAGCCGTTTGCCTTTGCCGAGCTGCTGGCACGCGTGCGCACGCTGCTGCGGCGTGGCAGCGCGCAGGTCAGCGTGGACCGCGTGCAGGTCGGCGACCTGGTGCTGGACCTGGCGCGCCGGCGCGCATCGCGCGGCGGGCGCCGCATCGTGCTGACCAGCAAGGAGTTCTCGCTGCTCGAACTGCTGGTGCGCCGGCGCGGCGAGGTGCTGCCGCGCTCGCTGATCGCGTCGCAGGTGTGGGACATGAACTTCGACAGCGACAGCAATGTCATCGACGTGGCCATCCGCCGCCTGCGCGCCAAGATCGACGACGATTTCGGCACCAAGCTGATCCAGACCGTGCGCGGCATGGGCTACGTGCTCGAAGACCCGGAGGACATGGCGTGACGCGGCGCTTCTCGCTGACGACGCGCCTGACCGCGCTGTTCTGCCTGTCGTCGGCCAGCGTGCTGCTGGGCCTGGGCATCCTGATCGCGACGGCCATGGACCGGCATTTCGCGGAAGAGGATTTTGCGAGCCTCGGCGACAACGTCCGGCTGATCGAGCGGATCGCCGCCGAGAATGCCTCCGCATCGGTGCCCGAACGGCTGGCCGTGGCGCTGGAACACCATCCCGGGTTCATCGCCCACGTCACTGCGGCCGATGGCCAGACCTTGTACACGAGCCATGGCTTCGATTTCCAGGCCGCCCTTGGGACCGCCTCGGTCCTGCCGGCCGGGCGCGACAGCTTTGCCTGGGAACAGGATGGCAAGCACTACCGCGGCCTGCGCACCACCGTGCCGGCTGCGGGCGGATGGCCGGCGCCGCTGACCATCGTGGTCGGCATGGACACCGAAATCCATGCGCACTTCATGCGCGCGTTCCGTCGTTCGCTGGTCTTCTACATCGCGCTGGCCGCGCTGGCCAGCGGCCTGCTCGGCTGGTGGGCCGCCCGGCGCGGGCTGGCGCCGCTGCGCACCATGGCCACGCGCGCACGCGCCGTGACCGCGCACAAGCTCGACGCGCGCATGCCGGTGGAAGCCGTCCCAGTGGAAATGGCTGATCTTGCGGCGACGCTGAACGCCATGCTGGAGCGCTTGCAGCGCGACTTCGGGCGACTCTCCGAATTCTCGTCCGACCTTGCGCATGAACTGCGCACGCCGCTGACCAACCTGATGACGCAGACGCACGTCGTGCTCTCGCAACCGCGCACGGTGGAGAAGTACCGCGATGTGCTGGCATCGAATGCCGAAGAATTCCAGCGCCTGACGCGCATGGTGTCGGACATGCTGTACCTGGCCCAGATGGAACACGGCCTCACCCTGCCCTGCGCCGAGCCGATCGACGCGGCGGTCGAAGTCCATGCCTTGTTCGAGTTCTATGACGCACTGGCCGAAGACAAGCGCGTGCGCCTGTCGACGCGCGGCGACGGGCACTTCGTCGGCGACCGGCTGATGCTGCGCCGCGCGCTCAGCAACCTGCTGTCCAATGCCCTGCGCTATACGCCGCCGGGTGGCGGCATCGCGGTGGAAATCGATAACGATGCCGGCGGGGTGACGATTGCGGTTGAGAACGACGGCCAGGAGATCCGCCCGGACTTGCTGCCCGTAATCTTCGACCGCTTCTCGCGCGGCGACAAATCAAGGGTCCGTCCGGACTCGGACAGCGTGGGGCTGGGGTTGTCGATCACGCGCGCGATCATGGCCGCGCATGGAGGCACCATCGCCGTGCAGTCCGCGGGTGGCAAGACGCGCTTTACGCTCAGCTTCCGGCGGCAGGCTGCACCCGCTACGGTGGCAGCCTGAGCTTCATCCGCTCGCCGTCAGCAGCCAGTACGCGTCGTCTTCCGTGATCTTGAGCCGATACTTGGTGGCCAGCACGCGCGCCAGCGCACGTGCTGCGCCCGGCGGGCTGTGCCGCAACTGCTCGCGATAGGCCTCGACCTCGTAGCGCAGCCGCCAGCGCCGGCTCAGCAGATAGAGCACGCCCATCAAACCCCAGCTGCGCCAGAACTGGCGCACATGCACCTTCTCATGCTCGATCAGCGCGTGGCTGGCGCCGGGCCGCAGCAGGATCAGCGGCCCCGGCGTAAAGCCGTCAAACCCGCGCGGCACCAGCCAGCGGGTTTCGATCATCAGGCAGAGCGGGGAGCGGCAGTAACGGACCATGGCGCCAGCATAGCGCTAACCGCGGCTGTCCTCACGCCGCGGCGCGCAGCGGTTCCGTCGGCAACTGGATGACCGGCGCGCTCCCGCGCGAACGTCCCGAGCTGAGGTAGCCCGCGATCGAATCCTGCGTCACTTCGCCAAGGTAGGCGCCGTCGGCATCCACCACCGGCAGCCAGCTCGTGTTGTGCTGGTACATGCGCGACAGCAGGATGCGAAGGTGCTCGTCGGACGTCGCCGTGGCGGGGAACGCACGCATCGCGTCGCTGCAGCGGCCGTTGCCCGCGCGGGCATCGCGGCGCGTGACGTAGCCCAGCGCGCGCTGCGCGTCGTCGACCACCGGCAAGTGGCGCACGTCGGCGTCGTCCATCACGCCAAACGCTTCGGATAGCGCCATGTCCGGCCGGCAGGTCGGCGGCATCGTCGCCGCATCGCCGGCGCTCACGAGCAGCAGGCGCTTGAGCGTGTTGTCATGGCCGACAAAGGCCTGCACGAACTCATCCGCCGGGTGCGCCAGCAGCGCATCCGGATGGTCGAACTGCACCAGCTTGCCGCGCCGGAACACCGCCACCTTGCTGGCCAGCTTGATGGCCTCGTCGATATCGTGCGAGACCATGATCACGGTCTTGCCGAGCTGGCGCTGCATCTGCAGGAATTCGTTCTGGATGCTTTCGCGGTTGATCGGGTCGACCGCGCCGAAGGGCTCGTCCATCAGCAGCACCGGCGCGTCGGCCGCGAGCGCGCGGATCACGCCGATGCGCTGCTGCTGCCCGCCCGACAGTTCGCGCGGATAGCGCGACAGCATGCGGTTTGGATCGAGCTGCACCATCGACATCAGCTCGCGCGCGCGCTCGTGGCAGCGGCGCTTGTCCCAGCCCAGCATGCGCGGCACCACCATGATGTTCTCTTCGATCGTCATGTTCGGGAACAGGCCGATCTGCTGGATCACGTAGCCGATCTTGCGGCGCAGCGCCACGCCGTCGATGCCGACGGTGTCCTCGCCATCGATGCGCACGGTGCCGGAGGTCGGCTCGATCAGCCGGTTGATCATCTTCAGCGTGGTGGTCTTGCCGCAGCCGGACGGCCCCAGGAACACGCAGATTTCCCCGCGCGGCACCGTCAGCGAGACAGCATCCACTGCCCGCACTTCGGTGCCGTCTTTTTGCGGGAAGGCCTTGGTCAGTCGGTCGAGTTCGATCATAGTCGGATTCCTTTCGGCGTCAGCACCTTCTGCAGCCATTGCAGGAAGGCATCCGCCACGATGGCGAGCACGCTGACCAGGACCGCGCCCACGGCCAGCTTGCTCATATTGCTCTGGCTGATCGCCTGCAGGATCAGCACCCCAAGGCCACCCGCGCCGATGATGGCCGCAATGGTCGCTACGCCAATATTCATCACCACGGCCGTGCGCACGCCGCCCAGGATCACCGGCACGGCCAGCGGCAGGTCGACGCGGCGCATGCGCTGCCACGTCGTCATGCCGATGCCGCGCCCGGCTTCCTGGATGCCGGGGTCGATATTGGCCAGCGCGGTATAGGTGTTGCGCATGATCGGCAGCAGCGAGTACAGGAACACCGCGGTCACGGCGGGCACGTAGCCGAGCGCGTGCCCGAAGCGCGCGAAGATCGGGATCATCAGGCCGAACAGCGCGATCGACGGCAGCGTCAGCACGATCGTCGCCAGCGTCAGCAGCGGCGTGGCCAGCCAGCGGAAACGCGTGATGGCGATGCCCAGCGGCACGCCGATCAGGATCGCCATGCCCACGGCCGTGCCGACCAGCGCCAGGTGTTCGGCGGTGAGCTTCAGCAGCGTCGGCCAGCTATGGTGAAGGTAGGGCAGCAAGTCCATGCGCGCCTCCTCAGATCAGGCCATGGCTGCGCAGGAATTCTGCCGCCACCTTGTCCACCGGCTGCTGGCCGATGTCCACCCGGTAGTTCATGTCGGTCATCGACGCGTTGTCGAGCTTTGCCGCCAGTGCGTCGAGCAGCGTGGCGAGTTCGGGGTGCTTGTCCAGCGCGGCCTGCCGCACCACGGGCACCGCGCTGTAGTCCGGGAAGAAATGCAGATCGTCTTCGAGCAGCACGAGTTCGAAGCCCTTCACGCGGCCGTCGGTCGTGTACACCAGGCCGAGGTCGACCTGGTTGTTCTTGAGCGCCGTGTAAACCAGGCCCGGGTCGAGCTGGATCACGTCACGGCGCGTGAACGGCAGCTTGTACTTGGCTTTCAGCGGTTCCAGGCCGTCCGGGCGCGCTGCGAATTCCATGTCGACCGCAAAAGGATGCTGTGCATCCTGGCCGCCCTTGCGCATCATCTCCGCATAGGCCGACAGCGTGGTGACGCCAGCCGCCTGCGCACGGGCCTTCGGCATGGCCAGCGCATAGGTATTGTTGATGCCCGACGGCTCCAGCCACACCAGGCCGCGCGCTGCATCCAGCTTCTTCACGCGGGCATAGCTCTCTTTGGCGTCGAGATTTTCCTCGACCTTGTTGAAGACGATCAGGGCGGTGCCGGTGTAGTCCCACACCACGTCGAGCTGGCCGCTCTCCAGCGCCTGGCGCATCAGCGTGCTGCCCAGGCCCGCGGTCAGTTCGGTGCCGATGCCCTTGGCGCGCAGGTACTGCGACGTCATCGACGACAGGATCAGTTGCTCGGTGAAATTCTTGCCGCCCACGCGCACCGGCGCGGCATCGGTTGCCGGCGCGGCGGCGGGCGCTTGCGCGCGGGCCGGCGCGGAGCCCAGCAGCACGGCGGCTAGCACGGTGCCCACCACCATGAAGGCCCAGAAAGCGCGGCGTTCGCGGTCTCGTTTCGGTTCCATCGGTTCTTGTTTCTCCTTTCGGCCGCCGTTCATCGCGCCAGGCCGCGCCGGCGCAGATACAGATTGCCGGCGCCGGCAAAGAGCGCGTCGAGCGCCAGCGCCAGCAGCGCGGTGGCGGCGGCTCCCAGCAGCAGCAGCGACTGGTTGTTCAGGTAGATGCCCGGGAAGATCAGATCGCCCAGGCTGTTGGCGCCGATCAGGAACGACAGTGGCACGGTGCCCACGTTGATCACCAGGCTGATGCGGATGCCCGCCAGCATCACCGGCAGCGCGTTCGGCAGTTCCACGCGCATCAGCCGCTGGCCCGGCGTCATGCCGATGCCACGCGCGGCTTCGAGTAGCGTCGGCGAAACTGTGCGCAGGCCTTCGTAGGTGTTGCGCACGACGGGCAGCAGCGACGCGAGCCATAGCGCGAGGATGGCGGGCCGCTCGCCGATGCCCAGCACGGCGAGCGCGAGCGCAAGCACCGCAAGCGACGGCACCGTGTTGCCAACGTTGAAGACCTGCATCAGCCGGTCCGCCCATCGGCGCATGCACGGGCGGCTCAGCGCGATGCCGGCAGGAATGCCGGTGGCCAGCGCGAGCGCCATCGAAAATGCGACCAGCCGCAGGTGGTCGGCCAAGTCGTAAAGCAGGCGATCCTGATGCTGGCGGATGACCTCGGGGCCGATCCAGGCAACGACTCCGCCCAGCGCCAGCACGGTCAGGCATCCCCACGCGAACACCCGCACGGATTGCTTTGGCATAGTTCCCCTACCCGCGAATCGAAAGCGGATAAAGCACCACTTTCCGCACGCGGAAAACAAAATGGGCAAGGCGGTCGTGACAGTGGGGCGCCGCCGTCCCGGTTCAGATTGCATTGCCGCCATGACCGGCACGATTGCCAGCGGACGGGCTTTTGGGCTTCCACACCATGGGCGCGAAGTCCGATTGACGGGATGCCGCGGGCCTTGGGCCAGCGGGTCCCTGAAGCGGCGCACCCGGGGTGGTTATGGACCAGAAGCAGGACCAGAAGCCGGGTGGCCAAGGCGGCGCAAAAAGTGAGGTAGTCGACGCGCCGCCGAATGCATTGGCCGTTGCCAGACAAGGCCTGGCGGGGGCGCCAGACGAGTCAATCCACCGCAACGGAAGACAAAGAGAGCGCTATTATACACATCTTCATCGATCTTGTCATTTCGGCCTGTCTCGCAGCCTTTCGCAGCGGCTTTTCAAGCATTTCGCAAGGCTGCCCGAGGACCTCGGGTATTTGGCGAAAACGCGGTTGCGATCGTTAATACCAGCGGCTCGAATCTATGCGGATTGGGCATCCGGATAGAACAATCTGTTGCCTATCCGCCCTCTACTCTTTCGCGACCAAACCTCTACATTGGTGGGGTAGCTGAACACGATGCGGCCCGGATGACGGCAACAGCAACGCCCCGCCCGCCGCCCGCCAACTGGAGAAAGAATCATGGAAACCCGCACCCCTATCCCCACCGTTCCGGCCACCGCACAGGAATCCGTGCAGCGTTCGCGCGCCGTCGATCGTGTCGTGCGCGGCATTGCCACCTCGGACGGCGCCGGCGTCAAGCTGACGCGCGTGCTGACGCAGAACCTGCAGCGCCGGCTGGACCCGTTCCTGATGCTCGACGCCTTCGGCACCGATAGCAAGGATGACTACATCGGCGGCTTCCCCGACCACCCGCACCGCGGCTTCGAGACCATCACCTATATGCTGGCCGGCCGCATGCGTCACCGCGACAGCGCCGGGAACGAGGGCCTGCTGCAGAACGGCGGCGCCCAGTGGATGGTGGCCGGTGCCGGCGTGGTGCACTCGGAAATGCCCGAGCAGGAAGACGGCCGCATGGAAGGCTTCCAGCTCTGGCTGAACCTGCCGGCTGCCGACAAGATGACCGCGCCGTGGTATCGCGACATGCCCGCTGACGCCATTCCGACGGTGGCGCTGGACAACGGCGGCACGGTGCGCGTACTGGCAGGCGCCTCGCACGGCGTGGCCGGCGCGGTGACGCGGCCGGTGACGCAGCCGCTCTACCTTGACGTGCACCTGCCCGCCGGCCAGCAGTTTCGGCAGGCGCTGCCGGCCGGGCACAACGCTTTCGTCTATGTGTACCGCGGCGAGGTGTCGATCGGTGAAGGCAGCGAAAAGGCGGAACTCGAGTCGCAGCGCATGGGCGTGCTGGACAACGCTGCCAACGCCGACGGCGTCATCGTCAACGCGCAGTCCGATGCGCACTTCCTGCTGATCGCCGGCCAGCCGCTGGGCGAGCCGATCGCCCAGTACGGCCCGTTCGTAATGAACACGCAGGAGCAGATCTACCAGACGCTGGCGGATTTCCGCGACGGGCGTTTTGCGACGACCGCCGCGGCTTCGGGGGGGTGATGCTGGCCTGACCGACGCAACGGTTGTCTCCCCTCTCTCACTTGCGGGAGAGGGGGAGCAAGCCGCCAGCATTTCCGCCTTGCAGGTAACCCGAACCGCCGCCCTCCACCCGGAGCGCGGCGGTTTTTCTTTCCCGTCCCGGCACGCACCTTGCAACCCACCGCAAACCGTTGCGGCGCTTGGACAAACGCCGGAAGCCGGTCGCCACGGTGCCGCGAACTTATATAATTCGTACCCAATATCATGCATCACGAAATCATGATGAATGTTGCATTGCGTCGCGGCGATCCTGCGCCACGCACTGCCGCTGACTGACTGCCTTCCACGTTGCTGCCACAACAACCCGAGCCGCCTCAGTGACACCACAAAACCCACCCAGGCTGGCGCTAGCCCATATCAGCAAGCGCTATCCCGGCGTCATCGCGAACGATGACATCAGCCTCAGCGTCGCCCCCGGCGAAATCCACGCCGTCCTTGGCGAGAACGGCGCCGGCAAATCCACCCTGATGAAGATCATCTTCGGCGCGGTCCGCCCGGACGCCGGCGAGATCCGCTTCAACGGGGCCCCGGTCACGATCAACAGTCCGCACGATGCCCGCCACCTGGGCATTGCCATGGTGTTCCAGCACTTCTCGCTGTTCGACACCCTGACTGTCACCGAGAACATCGCGCTGGGCCTGCCCGGCGGCCAGCACGGCGCGGGCAGCAGCATGAAGCAGCTGGCCGAGCGCATCCGCGCCACCGCCGAGCGCTACGGGCTGCCGCTGGAACCGAACCGCCATGTCCATACGCTGTCGGTCGGCGAACGGCAGCGCGTCGAGATCGTGCGCGCGCTGCTGGCCAACCCGCAGTTGCTGATCCTGGACGAGCCAACTTCGGTGCTGACGCCGCAGGCCGTGGAAACGCTGTTCGTCACGCTGCGCCAGCTCGCGGCCGAGGGCACGAGCATCCTCTACATCAGCCACAAGCTCGACGAGATCCGCGCGCTCTGCCATCACGCCACCGTGATGCGCATGGGCAAGGTCACGGGCGTGTGCGATCCGCGCCAGGAAAGCGCGGCGTCGCTGTCGCGCCTGATGATCGGCGGCGAGCCGCCGCGCGAAGCTCGGGTGGCCGCGCAGCGCGGCGATGTGCGCCTGAGCGTGCAGCAACTGTCGCTGCCGCGCGCACATGCGTTCGCCACCGAACTGCAGCGGATCTCGCTCGATGTGCATGCCGGCGAGATCGTCGGCATTGCCGGCGTATCGGGCAACGGACAGCAGGAACTGCTGGCCGCGCTGTCCGGTGAAGACACGCGCGCGGATGCCGCGTCGGTGCAGCTGGCAGGCAAGCCGGCCGGCCGGCTCGATGCGCGCCAGCGCCGGCGCGCGGGGCTCGCCTTCGTGCCGGAGGAGCGCCTCGGGCGCGGCGCGGTGCCCGGCATGAGCCTGGCCGCGAATACGCTGCTGTCGCACCAGACGCCTCCTTACGTGCGCAGCGGCATGATCTCGCCAAAGGCCGCGACCGGCCTGGCCGCTTCCATCATCAGCCGCTTCCGTGTGAAGGCAAGCGGGCCCGACGCGCTGGCCCGCAGCCTGTCCGGCGGCAACCTGCAGAAGTTCATCGTCGGCCGCGAGATCGAAAGCGGCCCCAAGGTGCTGATCGTCGCGCAACCGACCTGGGGCGTGGATGTTGGCGCCGCCGCGCAGATCCACAACGAGATCCTGGCGCTCAAGGCCACAGGCTGCGCCATCCTCGTGGTGTCGGAAGAACTTGATGAGTTGTTCGCCATCTGCGATCGGCTGCATGTCATCGCCAAGGGCCAACTGTCGCCATCCATCCCGACCGAGACCGCGACGCGCGAACAGGTCGGCCTGTGGATGAGCGGCCTGTGGGAAGGCGGCCCCGCGCAAGCGCGCGACACCCAGGTAGCGGAGGTGACCAGCCATGGCTGAAATGCGCTCGCTGCTGCCCCGCTCCCCCTTCACGCTGGCGCCGCGCGGACTGCCGTCGCGGAACATGGCCTATGCCTCGCCGGTGATCGCCCTCGCGCTCACGCTGCTGTTCGGCGCGCTGCTGTTCGTGGCGCTCGGCAAGGACCCGATGGCCGCGCTCAAGGTGTTCCTGGCCGACCCGCTGCGCGACAAGCGCGCGATTGGCGAAGTCCTGCTCAAGACCGTGCCGCTGGTGCTGTGCGCGCTGGGCCTTTCGGTCTGCTATCGCGCCAACGTGTGGAATATCGGCGCGGACGGGCAGCTCATTGCCGGCGGCATCTTCGCTGGCGCCACGGTGCTGTTCTTCGACGTACCGGGCCAGACGCTCAACGGTACCGTGGTGCTGATCCTGGCGTCGCTAGCCGGCGTGATCGGCGGCATGGCGTGGGCGTCGATCACGGCGCTGCTCAAGGACCGCTTCAACGCCAACGAGATCCTGGTCTCGCTGATGCTCACATACATCGCGCAACAGTTGATGCTGTGGGTAGTCAACGGGCCGTTGAAGGACCCCAACGGCATGAACTTCCCGCAGTCGAAGGTATTCTCGTCCGAATACCTGCTGCCTAACCTGATGTCCGGCTCGCGCCTGCATGCGGGCTTCGTCGTGATGCTGGTGCTGGTCGCGGTGATGACGGTGTTCGTGTTCCGCAGCTTCGCCGGCTACCGCCTTCAAGTGGGCGGCACCGCGCCGGCTGCGGCGCGCTATGCCGGCTTCTCGTCGCGCAGCGCGCTGTGGAACGCGCTGCTGATCTCGGGCGCTACCGCGGGCCTGGCCGGGGCGTTCGAAGTGACGGGCCCGATCGGCCAGCTGCTGCCGTCAATCTCGCCGGGCTACGGCTTCACGGCCATCATCGTCGCGTTCGTTGGCCGCCTGCATCCGGTCGGCACCGTGTTCGGCGGCATCATGATGTCGCTGTTCTACATCGGCGGCGAGATGGCGCAGTCGCGTCTGGGCCTGCCGTCGGCGATCGGCTGGGTGTTCCAGGGCATGCTGCTGTTCTTCCTGCTGGCCTGCGACACCCTTATCGAAAACCGCCTGCGCTGGCGCGCCACGGCAGCCTGAGCGGAGCAGACAAGAACATGGAACAACTCGCTCCCCTCATCGCCACCGCGATCAACGCCGGCACGCCGCTGCTGCTGGCCGCGCTGGGCCTGCTCATCAACGAACGCTCCGGCGTGCTGAACCTCGGCGCCGAAGGCATGATGCTGGTCGCAGCCGTGGCCGGCTTCATGGTCGGCTACCAGACGCAGCAGCCGCTGCTCGGCTTTCTCGCCGGCGCTGTCGCCGGCATGCTGATGGCCGCGCTGTTCTCGTGGCTGGCGCTGGTGCTGGCCACCAATCAGGTCGCCACGGGTCTGGCGCTGTCGATCTTCGGCACCGGCCTGTCGGCCTTCATGGGCCAGCGCTTCGTGGGCCACGCCATGCCCGCGCAGGCCAGGTCGATCCCCGGGCTGGCCGATATTCCATTCATCGGTCCCGCGTTCTTCCAGCAACACTGGATGGTGTATTTCAGCCTGCTGCTGTGCTTCGCGATCATGTGGTTCCTGTTCCGCACGCGCGCGGGGCTCACGCTGCGCGCGATCGGCGAATCGCCGGAATCGGCGCACGCGCTCGGTTATCCGGTGCGCACCATCCGCTTCGGCGCGCTGCTGTTCGGCGGCGCCTGCTGCGGCCTGGCCGGGGCTTACCTGTCGCTGGTGTACACGCCGATGTGGGTCGAGAACCTGGTGGCCGGCCGCGGCTGGATCGCGCTGGCGCTGACCACGTTTGCCACCTGGCGCCCGGGCCGCGTGCTGGTCGGCGCGTGGCTGTTTGGCGGCGTAACCATCCTGCAGTTCTACCTGCAGGGCATCGGCGTCTCGGTGCCGTCGCAGTTCCTGTCGATGCTGCCGTACGCGGCCACCATCGTCGTGCTGGCGCTGATCTCGCGCAACCCGGCCTGGATCCGCCTGAACATGCCCGCCTCGCTCGGCAAGCCATTCCGTCCGGGCAGTGCCTGATGCCGCAACGCAAGTCCTGATTCAACGAGCCTTCGAAAGCCAACACAATTCATCACAAGGAGAAATCATGATGGTCACGCGCAGGAAAACCCTGGCGGCACTGGCTGCCACCGCCCTGCTGGCGCTAGCCGGCTGCGGCAAGAAAGAAGCCGAAAAGCCGGCCGAGACCGCCGCGCCGGCCTCCGCGCCTGCTGCGGAACAGAAGGCCGAGCCGCTCAAGGTCGCCTTTGTCTACATCGGCCCGGTGGGCGACGCTGGCTGGACGTACGCGCACGACGCCGGCCGCAAGGCCGTGGAGGAGAAGTTCGGCGACAAGGTCAAGACCACCTTCGTCGAGAACGTGCCCGAATCCGCCGCCGACGCCGAGCGCGTGTTCCGCGACCTGGCCAGCCAGGGGAACAAGCTGATCTTCGGCACGACCTTCGGCTACATGGAGTCGATGCTCAAGGTCGCCAAGGAATTCCCGGACGTGAAGTTCGAGCACGCCACCGGCTTCAAGACCGCCGAAAACCTGGGCCAGTACGACGTGCGCACCTATGAGGGCGCCTACCTGGCAGGCGTGGTGGCCGGCAAGATGAGCAAGTCGGGCAAGATGGGCGTGGTCGGTTCGGTTCCCATCCCCGAGGTGATCCGCAATATCGACTCGTTCACGCTGGGCGCGCGCAGCGTCAACCCGAACGCGACCGTCAAGGTGGTCTGGGTGAACAAGTGGTTCGATCCGGGCAAGGAGCGTGAAGCCGCCACCACGCTGATCGGCCAGGGCGTGGACATGCTGATGCAGAACACCGACTCCGCCGCCGTGGTGCAGACCGCGCAGGAGAAAGGCGTGTATGCGTTTGGCTGGGACAGCAACATGAGCAAGTTCGGCGAGAAGGCTCACCTGGCCGCGTCGGAAATCCAGTGGGGCGTCTACTACAACAAGGTGGTGGACGACGTGCTGAACAACCGCTGGAAGAGCGACACCACGTGGTGGGGCCTGAAGGAAGGCATGATCGACTTGAAGGACTTCAACACGATCGTGCCCGAGGACGTGAAGGCGCTCGTTGCCGAGCGCAAGAAGGGCATCGTCGACGGTTCCGCGCCGATCTGGAAGGGTCCGATCAAGGACAACACCGGCAAGGAACAGGTCGCCAAGGACCAGACCGCCGACGACAACTTCCTGCACAACGTGAAGTTCTACGTCGAAGGCGTCGAAGGCAAGATCCCGGGCTGATCGCCAGCCCGCATGCCATGACGGCATGCGGGCCCGCCCCGGCGCTGCCGGGGCGCTCCCCTCCTCACTTTCCTCAGCCCGGTCTACTTCGGAACTTGAAGCCGCTTTGATCGGCCCAAGCTATCTGTGCACGCGTCATTCGCTGGCGTGCGCAATGTGAAGGAGGCCTCTCATGTGGAAGCGTTTTTCGGCCCTGTGGACGCTGGTGCGCCGCGACGGCCGGCTGTTCTGGTATGCGCTGCGGCATCCGGATGCGCCGCCATGGCTCAAGCCCGCGGCCTTTGGGCTGTTTCTCTATGCGATCTCGCCGATCGATCTGATTCCTGATTTCATCGCCGGACTGGGGATCGTCGATGACGTTGTGCTGATTCCGCTGGCGGTGCACTTGATGCTCAAGCGGCTGCCGCCGCACATCCTGCGGCAGGCCGAAGCGCGGGCGACCGCCACCACGGTACGGACGCACTGAGCGCGGCGAGAAAATAAGCCCCGGACGGCAGCCCGCCGCCCGGGGCTTTCTTCATCGGGAACCGCGGCGGCCTCAGTACGGCAGCAGGATGGTAGATCCCGTCGTCTTGCGCGACTCCAGGTCGCGGTGCGCCTGCGCCACATCAGCCAGTGCATAGCGCTGGCGGATATCGATCTTCACCTTGCCGCTGGTGACCGCATCGAACAGGTCCGCCACCATCGGCTCCAGCAGTTCGCGATGCACCACGTAGGTCATCAAGGTGGGCCGCGTCAGCCGCAGCGATCCCTTGTTGCCAAGCACCGAGATATCGAACGGCGGCACCGGCCCCGAAGCATTGCCGAAGCTCACCATGGTGCCGCGCGGCGCCAGGCAGTCGAGCGAATCACGGAAGGTGTCCGCGCCGATGGAGTCATACACGGCCGGCACGCCCTTGCCGCCGGTGACTTCCTTCACCTTGTCGACGAACGATTCGCGCGTATAGACCACGGTATGGGTGCAGCCATGCGCGCGCGCCAGTTCCGCCTTCTCGTCGCTGCCCACCGTGCCGATCACCGTGACGCCGAGCGCCTTGAGCCACTGGCACGCGATCAGCCCGACGCCGCCGGCGGCGGCATGCAGCAGCACGGTGTCGCCGGCCTGCACGCGATAGCTGTCGCGGATCAGGTACTGCACCGTCAGGCCCTGCAGCATCATCGCCGCGCCCTGCTCGAAGGAAATCGACTCGGGCAGGCGCACCACGATATCGGCCGGCATCACGCGCACCTGCGCATAGGCGCCGGTCGGACGGCCCGCGTAGGCCACGCGATCCCCCGCGCTCAGGTGGGTCACGCCCGCGCCCACCGCCTCCACCACGCCGGCGCCTTCCATGCCCAGGCCGGCGGGCAGCGGCTGCTTGTAGAGGCCGGTGCGGAAGTAGACGTCGATATAGTTGAGCCCTACCGCTTCATGGCGGACACGGACTTCACCGGGCCCTGGCTCGCCGACCTCCACGTCGACCCACTGCATCACTTCCGGTCCGCCGGTCTGTTCGATCCGGATGGCTTTGGTCATCTGCAATTCTCCTGTCAGTCAGGCTGGATGGGGTTGGGGATCAGGCCTTTGCCTCGACGCGGCACAGCTCGGCGATCACCAGGTCCGCCGTGGCGACGTTGGTCGCGCACGGCACGTTATGCACATCGCAGGCGCGTACCAGGGCGTTGATATCGGGTTCGTGCGGCTGCGGCGTCATCGGGTCGCGCAGGAAGATCACGGCGCGCACGCGCCCTTCCGCCAGCTGCGCGCCGATCTGCAGGTCACCGCCCCACGGCCCGGACAGCATCCGCGTCACGTCCAGCCCGACTTCATCGATCAGGCGGCCACCGGTGGTGCCGGTCGCAAGCAGTTCGCACTGCGAAAGGAATTCGCGGTGCCGCGTGGCAAACGCAACGATGTCGTCTTTCTTGTGGTCGTGTGCAATCAGGGCGATACGTGGGCGGGTCATCAAGGGTCCTTGTTGCGGTAAGCGACTGCGGGTAAGTAGTGCGGCCATTGCCGGGGCCGCGCCGGGTTCAGAACGTGCCGGGGTAGGCGCCGCCGTCGAGCAGGATGTTCTGTGCCGTGATGTACGCGGCCTGGCGGCTGCACAGGAACGCACAGGTGGCGCCGAACTCGGCGGGGTCGCCGAAGCGGCGCGACGGGTTCTGCGCGGCGCGGCGTTGCGCGATTTCCTCAATGCTCAGGTTGGCCTTCTGCGCCGCGCCTTCCATGGTCTTGGCCAGGCGATCGGTATTGAACGGTCCCGGCAGCAGGTTATTGACGGTCACGCCATGCTGCGCGACTTCGCGCGCCAGGCCGGCGATAAAGCCGGTCAGGCCCGAGCGCGCGCCGTTGGACAAGCCCAGTATGTCGATCGGCGCCTTCACCGCGCCGCTCGTGATGTTGATGATGCGGCCCCACTTGCGCGCGATCATGCCGTCGACCGTGGACTTGATCAGCTCGATCGGCGTGAGCATATTGGCGTCGAGCGCGGCCAGCCACGCGTCGCGGTCCCAGTCGCGGAAATTGCCCGGGGGCGGGCCGCCCGCGTTGTTGACGAGGATGTCGAGATCGCCAAGCTTGGCCACGGCATCGAGCGCGGCCTTGCGGCCTTCCGGCTTCGTGATGTCGGTGGCCACCGCGACCACGCGGCGCCCATGGCGCGCGCGCAGGTCGGCCGCGGCCTTCTCCAGCGCCTCCGCGCCGCGCGCCACGATTACCACATCGACGCCTTCGGCCGCCAGCGCGTCCGCGCAGGCAAAGCCCAGGCCCTTGCTCGCGCCGCACACCAGTGCATGCTTGCCACGCAGTCCAAGATCCATCGCTCGTTCTCCTTGTCGCTTATTGCTTGTGTCGTTTGTCGTTCAGGTTCGGCGTCGCCGCGCTGGTCATGCCTTGCGCGCCGACAACAGGTACATTCCGCCCAGCACCAGTGCGCTGCCCCCCAGCTGCACGCCGCTGACGGGTTCGTCGAGCAGCCAGAAGGCCAGGAACAGCGTCGATACCGGTCCGATCATGCCGGCCTGCGAGGCCATCGGCGCGCCGATGCGGGCCACGGCCACCATCGTCATCGAAACGGGCAACACCGTGCAGAACACCGCGTTGACGAGTGACAGCCACATCACCGGCGCCGGCTGCGCGAGTTCGGCCACGGGCCGGCCCAGCGCCAGGTACTGCAGCACGCAGCAGGCCGTGGACACGCACATCGCATAGGCCACCAGCCGCAGCGAGCCGATGCGCTGCACCAGCTCGCCGCTGAGAATCAGGTAGATACCATACGTCAAGGCACTGCCCAGCACCAGCGCCCCGCCCAGCCATACCGTGGGGCCGCTGACATCCAGGTCATGGGCGAACACCAGCACGATGCCGAGATAGGCCAGCAGCAGCGACACCCATTGCCGCGCGGCGATCTGGCGGCGGAATATCAGCGCCGTGGCCAGCAGCACGAACGACGGCGTCAGGAACAGGATCAGCCGTTCCAGTCCTGCCGTGATGTATTGCAGCCCCAGGAAATCCATGAAGCTCGACAGGTAGTAGCCGATGAAGCCGAGGAACACCACGCGGCCACGGTCGGCCCACGACAGCGCCGGCAGGCGCCGCGACTGCCACCAGCCGATCGCCATGAACAACGGCACGGCGAACAGCATGCGCAGCGTGATGACCATGACGGCATCCACGCTGTAGCGGTACATCAGTTTGGCCACGATGGCCTTGGCGGAAAACAGCACGGCGCCGACGGCCGCGATGGCCAGCCCCGATCGCTGCGGCGACGGCAGCGCAGCGGGCATGGCAAGAGATTTTGGTGAAACTGGCACGGGGGAATTCACGCGGAGAGGCGGCCGCCGCAACCTGGCCGGCTGGGTCGGCAAAGACAACCGGACGATTGTATTCGAAAAGAAGCATGGGCATCGGCCTACCGCCCGGTATGCCTCTGCTAGTCCGCATTTGCCTACAATGGGCGCTTCCGCGCGGACCTCCCGTGCCGGTGCCATAGAACAACACAACCCGTAGAGGAGATTCCCGCACCATGCCGCAACGCCTTGCACTTCGCCCCCGCGCCACGCTGATCGCCCTGACGTTCGGGGCCGCCACGCTGGGCACCCTGCCGCTGGCCGCCGCCGCGGCCGATACCTTCCCGGCCAAGCCGATCCGCTTTGTCGTCCCGTACGCTGCCGGCGGCACGACGGATCTCGTCGCGCGCACGGTCGGCCAGCGCGTCGCGGAGAAGCTGGGACAGCCCGTGGTCATCGAGAACCGTCCCGGCGCGGGCGGCAACATCGGCATGGACGCCGTGGCCAAGGCCGCGCCCAATGGCTACACCATCGGCTTCGGCGCGATCTCGACCAATGCGCTGAATCCGCATATCTACAAGCAGGTGCCGTTCGACCCGCGCAAGGACTTCACCGCCATCAGCCTGCTCGGCACTTCGACCATCGTGCTGGAAGTCGGCCCGTCGCTGCCCGTCAAGACCGTGCCGGAACTGATCGCCTATGCCAAGGCGCACCCCGGCCTGACATACGCGACCGCGGGCACCGGCACGTCGATGCACCTGGCCGGCGCGATGTTCTCGCAGACCACGCATACGGGACTGACTCACGTGCCCTATAAAGGCAGCAGCCCGGCCATCAACGACATGCTCGGCGGCCATATCGGCGTGATGTTCGACAACCTGCCGGCCTCGCTGCCGCACATCCAGTCGGGCAAGCTGCGCGCCCTGGCCGTGGCTGGCAAGAGCCGTTCGCCGTCGCTGCCTGACGTGCCCACGCTGGCCGAGGCCGGCCTGACGGGCTATGCCGTGGAACCATGGTTCGGCGTCTATGGCCCGGCCAACCTGCCCGCGCCCGTGGTGCAGGCACTCAATGCGGCCTTCGTCGAAGCGCTGGGGCGCGCGGACGTGCGCGAGAAGCTGACGCAGGCCGGCTTCAACCCGAAGGGTTCCAGCGCGCCGGACTTGCAGACGCTGACGCTGCAGGAATACGAGCGTTTCGGCAAGGTGGCGAAGAGCGCGGCCATTACCGTCGATTAAGGTCCGGCACCGGCGCACCTGCGCTGCCTTCGTCGGTATACTCGGGGCACACCTTCCATCGCACCACGATCGACGTGCCCTCCTCTTCCGACCAGCCCGCCGGCAACATCGACCCCGGCTACGACTTCACCGAACAGGTGGGCCACTTGCTGCGCCGCGCATACCAGCGCCACGTGGCCATCTTCCAGCAGACCATTCCGGATTCGCAGCTCACGGCCGCGCAGTTTGTCGTGCTTTGCGCGGTCCGTGACCGGCAACCGTGCTCGCTCAATGAAGTGGTGCGGGCCACGGCGATCGACCAGGCCACGGTGCGCGGCATCATCGAACGATTGAAGTCGCGCCAGTTGGTCGCGGTATCCCACGACCCCAATGACCGGCGCAAGGTGGTGGTGACGGTGACGGATGGCGGGCTGGCATTGATCGACGAGACGGTGCCGTTTGCGAAGCAGATTTCCGAACAGACGTTTGGCAACCTGAATCCGGCCGAGCGCGTGGCGGTGACTTACCTGCTGCGCAAGATGAGCGAGATCGACGAGGGGAACGGGGCGGGTTGAGGGGAGGCCTTTGTACTGCCGCCGGTTTGCTCCCCTCTCCCGCTTGCGGGCGAGGGGGCAGACAAGCGGTCTGCTAACCCTGCCGGTTGCCCAACGCCGCCAGCACCGTCTCCGGCACAAACGGCGGCCGCCGCAACCGAACGCCCATCGCATCGAACAACGCATTGGCCATCGCAGGCGCCCCCGGCAGCGACGCGGACTCACCCGCGCCCAACGGCGGCTCCGACTGCCTCGGCATCAGCACCACTTCGATCGGCGGAATCTCCGGGAACGTCAGCAGCGGATAACCGCCCCACTCGCGGCTGGCTACACCCGCGCCATCAAAGCGCACTTGCTCCTTCAGCACGCGGCTCAGCGTCTGCACCACGTTGCCGTGGAGCTGGTGGCGCACGCCGTCCGGGTTGACCATCATGCCGGTGTCCTGGCCCACGACGATCTTCTCGACGACGATCTGCCCATTTGCCACGTCAACCGAAACATCAAGTATCCACGCGGACCACGCCGCGCCGAAGCCAGGAAAGCGGCTGTGAATATAGCGCGCATAGGCCACGCCACGGCCGCGCAGCTTGCCGTCCGCATCGGGTACGCCACGTGAGCCCCGTGCGCCGCTCTGCCAGCCAGCCGCATGCGCCACGGCGCGCAGCAGATCGGCCGCGCGATCATCCGGAAGATGCCGCAGCCGGAAGTCGATCGGATCAGCGTCAGCCTCCACCGCCAGTTCATCGATCATGCACTCATGCGCGAACGTATTCGGCAATGCCGAAACCCCGCGCAACCACGACGCGCGCACGATGGCAGGCGTGTCGTCGCAGCCGATGCGGCGGCCCGCATACGCGTAGGGCGGCACGGCGGTGCGGTCGCCCATCTCAAGCATGCGCGGCCCATTGGATACCTGCCCAGTCAGCAGCAGTGCCAGCGTCGGCGCATCGTTGGACGGATAGCGGCTGACAAAGTCATAGCCGAGCAACTCGCCGCCGGCGCCCAGCGTCGCGCTGACGTCCATCAGTTGCGCCGCGCCCTTGGGCTCCCACAGGTGCTCCTGTTCGCGCGAAAGTTGCACGCGCACCGGACGCCCCACCGCGCGCGACAGCAGCACGGCGTCGGCGCAGACATCATCGGCACAATTGCGGCCGTAGCAACCGGCGGCCTCCATGCGCACGATCTCGATGCCGTCCTCGCCAAGCCCTGACAACCGCGCCAGGTCGATGCGCAAGACATGCGGGTTCTGCGTACCAGACCATACGGTCAGCCCATCTTCGCGCCAGTCCGCGACGGCGCATGACGGACCGACGGAGCCGTGCATTTGATAGGGCCAGACAAAATGGCGCTCGAGCGTGGTACCGGTTCCCGGTGCCGGCATCTCGCCATCGTCCAGCAGATCACGGCGCCTGGCCGGATTCGCGCGCAACGCAGGCTCCGGATCATCAAGCGCCGGCAGCGGCGGCACCGGCTTCCAGCGCACGCGCAGGCGGCGCGCGGCCAACATCGCGTACTCCTCGCGTTCGGCCACCACGCCGACGAAATCGCCCTGCACGATGATATCGACCAGCCCCGGCACATCACGCACGGAATCGCGATCGACTTCCAGCAAGCTGGTTCCGACAAAATCGCCTGCATCCCGGCCGGAGTACGGCGGTCGTACAACGCGTCCATGAAGCATGCCGGGCACGCGCACGTCATGCACGAACGTCAGCACGCCGCGCGCCTTGTCGGGGATATCCACGCGGCCCGCGCCACGCCCGACGATGCGGTAAGCCTCGACCGGCTTGGTCTGCACGTCGTCGGCCAGCGGCAACTCGACATGTCCGCCGGCCACCAGCGCCCCGTAGCCGATGCCGTCGGGCGCGCCTTTCACGCGCAACACACCATCGTCGGCCTCCAGCATTTCCGGCGCCACGCCCAAATGCTGCGCAGCGCGCGCCTGCAGCCACGCACGGGCCTGTGCCGCCGCGCGCCGCAGCGGCATGGCGGAGATCTGGATCGACGCGCTCGCAATGGTCGGCCCCTGGTTGGGCGTGGCCTCCGTATGGCCGAGCACCATGCGCACGCGCGCGAGCGGCACATCGAGTTCTTCCGCCACGATCTGCGCCAGCGCCGTGCGGATGCCGGTGCCCAGGTCGACGTGGCCGTTGAAGGCCAGCACCTCACCGGTATCGCGCACGGCGACGAAGATGTCCGGCAGCGCCGGCACATAGTCCGAGGCGGCCCCCGGCTGGCCGGGCGCGGGACGCGCCGCCGCCTGCGGGGCGCGCGTCACCAGCAGCACGCCGCTGGCCTGCAGCAGCGCCAGGCGCTGCGCGCGCGGGGTGGAGGCCTCAGCCTCGGGAACGGTATCGAGGATTGTCGCTGTCATAGCTCTTGAATTTTGCCGCCTTGCATCAGGCGACACCGTCGATGCCACCGTTATACTGCCTGCCAGACACAGACCTCATGCCGAGCCATCCAACATGACCATCAAGACCGCAACCCAGCGCGCGGCAGTCGGGACGCGCGCCCGGCAGGCCCAGGACAGCCGCGACCGGATCCTGAAAGCGGCCATCAAGGTCTTCGCGCAGCGCGGCTACGACGGCGGACGCATCGAACGGATTTCGACGCTCGCGAAGACCTACGACCGGATGATCTACTACTACTTCGGCAGCAAGGAAAAGCTGTTCGTCGAAGTGCTGGAGACCATCTACCTGCAGCTCAATGAAGCCGAGCAGAAACTCGAAGGCGAACTCGACGCCGCCGATCCGGTGCGCGCGCTCTCGCAACTGACTGACTTCGTCTGGCACTACTACCTGGAGCACCCGGAGTTCGTCGCGATCCTGACCAGCGAGAACATGAGCCAGGGCAAGCACGCGCGCAAGTCGGTGCGGCTGCGCGATATTTCCAGCTACGCGCTGTCCGTGCTCGACGGCATCCTGTCGCGCGGCAAGGCGGTGGGCCTGTTCCGGCCAGACGCCGGCGCGCGCGACGTCTACATGGTCATCGCCTCGCTCGGCTACTTCTACAACTCGAACCATCATACGCTCAGCGCCTTCCTTGGCGAACCCATGATGAGCCCGGCCGCGGTATCGCACTGGCGCGATGTGATGCAGCAGACCGTGCTGCGCGCCGTGGCAATGCCGGGCGTCATCCCCGATGCTCCGCCCGCGCCGGCGCAGCCTTCCGGCAAGCCGGCCCGCAAGCGCCGCGTGGCGGCCGTCTGAGCGACGCATCGGTCGCACCGGCGCGGCTCAGGCCGCTGCTCGCACGCCCGGCGCAATTTGCGCGAGCGCTTCGTCGCGGGTCAGCACGGTGGCGTACTTCTGCTCCATGTCGAACAGGTTGGCCGCGTGCGGGCCGAGCGCGCGGTCACCGACGCAGTCCGACAGCACCAGCGGACGGAAGCCGAGCGACATCGCATCGACCACGCTAGCGCGCACGCAGCCGCTGGTGACGCAGCCCGCCACCAGCAGCGTCTGCACGCCGCGCTGCGTCAGCCATGCCGCCAGAGACGTGCCGAAGAACGCCGACGGCACCGTCTTGCGCACCACATACTCGCCCGCGGCGGGCGCAAGCTCCGGCACGATGGCGCTGTTGTGGCTGTCTTCCTTAAGCGTGAGCATGCCGGGCACCTTCAGCGTGAAGATGTTGTGGTCGGCGTCGTCATCGGCAAACACGATGCGGCTGTGCGCCACCGGCCAGCCCTGCTCGCGCGCCGCGCGCAGCAGCGGCTGCGTATTGCGGATGGCCTCCGGGATATTGCCGCCGCCAAAGACCGCCGGATCGGCGAAGCCGTTGACGAAATCGATGATCAGCAGCCCGTATGGCGGCCGGATCTCCATGGCGGTGCCGAAGCCTTGCCGCTGGTAGGTCTGGACTTCTTCATGCATGGCGGGCTTCCTTGAACAGTGTGTTGACGGGCGCGTGGTGGCCGTCCGTCACCTTGCCACGCACCACTACGGGTTCGCCATCGAGGTTGACCGTGCAGTGGCGCACCGGGATATCGATATGGCAGGCGGTGGTCCGGCTGCCGCCCGCTTCGTTGTTGGGGCCGAACGAGCACAGGAAGTTGCCTTCGTACGCGCGCGCATCCATGCCGATGGTCGCTTCGCGGTCGTACATGGCCAGCGCCGACCAGCTCGCGCGCGGCTGCAGGCCCCAGCCGATATGCGACATCGCATACGCTTCGGGATCGTTGAACGATGCCATGTAGTCGGCCAGCAATTCCGCATCGAGGCCGCCTTCGATCGCCTTCACATAGCCGGACTCCACCGTGATCCGGATCGGCTCCTGGATATACGACTTCATCGGCAGCAGGATGTCGCCGCGGTCCAGCACGATGGTGCCGTGGGTGCCGCCTTCATCCGGCCAGGTCAGCACGAAGCCGCTCGGCCAGTGGTCCCAGCGGCCGGGCTCGTCGACGAAGCCGTATTCGCTGATCGCGGGGAACTCGCCGAGTTTGCAGCGCAGGTCCATGCCGGCATCGGAGACGATGTGCATTTCCCGCGCGCGCGACAGCCGGGCCGTGGCGGCCTTCACGCGCTTGCGGTCTGCTTCGGTGGGGACCATGCGCGCGAGCACTTCGGGTGGCTCCACAGCGAGCAGGATCTTCGTGCCACCGCTCAGGATGTCATGCTGCTCGGGCGAGAACAGCAGCGTCATCAGGTCGAGCACGAGATCGCTCGCCTTCAGCGCGGCGATGGCGGCCGGATTGCCGGTCAGCGGCGTAGTGCCGAGATACGCCAGCGCATCGCGGCTCAACGCCTTCTCGCCATTGACTGGCGGCAGGTCGAGCCGGTTGACGATGGCGCCCATCGACGCCGCTGCCACCATGGCCGTACGCAGCGTCTGCGGATGCGTGGCGGCGCCGGTCAGCACGGTGACGGTCTGGCCGGCTTCCAGTTTCGACAGCGTGAGCACCTGCTTCCACGCCTGGGTCAGGTCGTAATCGCTTACGGGCATGTTCGCTCCTCCGATTCGCGGATATCAGGCCAGCGCGGGCAGCGCGGCACCAAGGAAATCGCCGAAGGCACGATAGAAGCCGGCCTCGTCGTCCCACGGGATCATGTGGCCGGCATCGGCGACGTGGCTCACCAGCACGCCCGCCAGCAGCGTGCGGATTTCCTGCTCGTCTTCGTCGCGCACCACGTCGCCACGGCCGGCGCGCGCATCAGCAGCGTCGGCACGGACACGTGCGGCAGGTCGGCGTGGATGTCGTCTTCATGGAAGCCGTTGAAGCTCGCTAGGATTGCGCGCTCGTCGCAGGTGTGCAGCCACTCGGCGCGCAAGCGCAGTTGCTCGTCCGTCCATGTCGGACAGAAGCGGCGCATGCCTTCCGCGTCGACACCAGCGCGCGCGAGGCGGATGGAATCGATGTACCACGGCAGCTGCGCGGGATAAGCGCGGCGGCCGGGGCCGGAGACCGGCGGATCCACCATCACCAGCCGCGTCATGCCTGCGGGGCGCTGGCGCGCGGCACGAACGCCAATGCGCCCGCCCATCGAATGGCCGACGATGGCATAGCGCTGCAGGCCGAGCGCCTGCGCGAACGCGATCACGTCGGCAGCTTGCGCATCGAGGCTGTAGTCCAGCGTGTCGCTCGCTTCCGACAAGCCACGGCCGCGCACATCCAGCACATAGGTATCGAAGCGCTGGCCGAACTGCTCGCCGACGAAGCCCCACGTGATGGCCGGGCTCGTGATGCCCGGCACGATGATCACGGCGTCGCGCGACGCGCGTTCGCCATCGTTGCCGCCGTAGCGCAGGTAGTGCTGGCGGATGCCGTTGGCCTGGACGTTGCCGCCGTAGAGGAAGGTGCTCATGGCGCGGCCCTCAGTAGGCGCCGGACAGCAGCGCGCCCGCGCCCGGCACGACCGGCTCCAGGTCCAGCGCGCGCAGCATCGCATAGGTGGTGGCGATAGCCGCCGTGATCACCGGCTTGCCGGTCATCGCCTCGACCTTCGCTACCGCCGGCAGCGACGGCATCTGCACGCAGGCGGACAGCACGATGGCATCGACGTCGGCAATGTTCATCTGCGCGACGATGGCCGGAAGCTTCGCCGGATCGTGGCGGCCCACTTCGAGGTTGTCGGGAATCTCCAGCGCGCGGTAGTCGACGACTTCGTAGCCTTCGTTGCGGATGTAATCCACCACCAATTCCGTCAGCGGCTTCATGTACGGGGCAACCACGGCGATGCGCTTCGCGCCGATCACCTTGAGTGCATCGACCAGCGCGCCGGCACTCGTGATTACCGGCGCATCGCCACCGTTCTCAACGGTGTGGGCTTTCAGGCGCTGTTCCGACTTGCGGTGATAACCATGGCCCATCGCCATGATCGCGACCAGGCAGGCGTAGCCGAGCACATCCACGCGCGCGTCGGATAGCTCGACGGCGCAGCGGTCAGACTCGGCATCCATCGCCGCCAGTTCTTCCTTGACCACCTTCTTCATGCGCATGCGGCTCGAATGGAAGGTGAAACGTTCGGGGCGGATCTGCTGCCGTGCGCTCAGCATGGCGGGGATCTCGGTTTCCATCGTGGTGTTGGAGCTCGGCACGATCTGGCCGAT